>NZ_JBVJGZ010000027.1:82502-119951 GCF_055587025.1 Streptomyces sp. NPDC048600
GGTGGGCGGTTTCTCTCTTTCCCTTTCCTCCCTTGTCTTGCGTTCCCCCCCCCCCCCCCCCCCCCCCCCCCCCCCCCCCCCCCCCCCAGGCCCCGCCGGCGACCGGCTCCTAGGCCGGCCGCTGCAGCACCGTCAGGCTCCGGTCCGTCAGCCGCAGCCGCTCCCCGGCGGCGACCTTCGGCCCCGTGCCGGGCGGGACGCCGTCCTCCTGGGAGGTGTCCACGACCACCTGCCACTGCCGCCCGTGGTCGACCGGCACGAGGAAGTCCAGCTCCTTGGGGGAGGCGTTGAACATCAGCAGGAAGGAGTCGTCGCCGATGCGCTCCCCGCGCGTGCCGGGCTCGGAGATGGCGTTGCCGTTCAGGAACACCGTCAGCGCCGAGGCCTGGGCGCCGTCCCAGTCGCGCTGGGTCATCTCCCGGCCCTCGGGCGTGAACCAGGCGATGTCCGACAGGTCGTCGTGCGTGCCCTCCACCGGGCGCCCGTGGAAGAAGCGCCGCCGCCGGAAGACCGGGTGGTCCTTGCGCAGCCACACCATCGCGCGCGTGAAGGCGTACAGCGCCGTGCCGTCCTCCGCGTCCCCCGGCTCCGGCCAGCGGACCCAGGCCAGCTCGCTGTCCTGGCAGTAGGCGTTGTTGTTGCCCCGCTGGGTGCGGGCGAACTCGTCGCCGTGGCTGATCATCGGGACGCCCTGGGACAGCATCAGCGTGGCGACGAAGTTGCGCATCTGGCGGGCGCGCAGCCGTGCCACGTCCTCGTCGTCGGTCTCGCCCTCGGCGCCGCAGTTCCAGGAGCGGTTGTGGCTCTCGCCGTCCCGGTTGCCCTCGCCGTTGGCGTCGTTGTGCTTGTGGTTGTACGACACCAGGTCGTGCAGGGTGAACCCGTCGTGGCAGGTGACGAAGTTGATGGAGGCCAGCGGACGGCGCCCGTCGTCCTGGTAGAGGTCGGAGGAGCCGGTCAGCCGGGAGGCGAACTCGGCGAGGGTGCGCGGCTCGCCCCGCCACAGGTCGCGGACGGTGTCGCGGTACTTGCCGTTCCACTCGGTCCACAGCGGCGGGAAGTTCCCCACCTGGTAGCCGCCCTCGCCGACGTCCCACGGCTCGGCGATCAGCTTCACCTGGGACACCACCGGGTCCTGCTGCACCAGGTCGAAGAACGACGACAGCCGGTCCACCTCGTGGAACTGCCGGGCGAGGGTCGCCGCCAGGTCGAAGCGGAACCCGTCGACATGCATCTCGGTGACCCAGTACCGCAGCGAGTCCATGATCAGCTGAAGGACGTGCGGGGACCGCATGAGCAGCGAGTTCCCGGTCCCGGTGGTGTCCATGTAGTGACGCTTGTCGGGGGTGAGCCGGTAGTAGGACGGATTGTCCAGGCCCCGGAAGGACAGGGTGGGGCCCAGGTGGTTGCCCTCGGCGGTGTGGTTGTAGACGACGTCGAGGATGACCTCGATGCCCGCCTCGTGCAGCGCCCGCACGGCCGACTTGAACTCCAGCACCTGCTGCCCGCGGTCGCCCCAGGAGGCGTAGGCGTTGTGCGGGGCGAAGAAACCGATGGTGTTGTAGCCCCAGTAGTTGTTCAGGCCCATGTCGACCAGCCGGTGGTCGTTCACGAACTGGTGTACGGGCATCAGTTCCAGCGCGGTCACCCCGAGCTGGGTCAGATGATCGAGCACCGCCGGGTGCGCCAGGGCGGCGTAGGTGCCGCGCAGCTCCTCCGGAAGGCCCGGATGCCGCATGGTCAGGCCCTTCACATGGGCCTCGTAGATCACCGTGTGGTGGTACTCGGTGCGCGGCCGCCGGTCGTCGCCCCAGTCGAAGTACGGGTTGACCACCACGGACGCCATGGAGTGCGGGGCCGAGTCCAGGTCGTTGCGCCGTTCGGGCGCGTCGAAGTGGTAGCCGTACACCTCCTCGCCCCATCGGACCGCGCCGCCGATCGCCTTCGCGTACGGGTCGAGCAGCAGCTTCGCCGAGTTGCAGCGCAGCCCGCGCTCCGGCGCGTACGGGCCGTGGACCCTGAATCCGTACCGCTGTCCCGGCATCACACCCGGCACATACGCGTGCCGGACGAACGCGTCGCTCTCCCGCAGCTCCACCGCCGTCTCCGAGCCGTCGTCGTGCAGCAGACACAGCTCTACTCGGTCCGCGGCCTCCGTGAAGACCGCGAAGTTCGTGCCGGCGCCGTCGTACGTGGCGCCGAGGGGATACGCCTCTCCAGGCCAGACCTGCATGGAAACGACTCTTCCAGGTGTGCGGTGCCCCCGGGGGTGCCTTGCCCTTCGAGTCTCCCCGAAAGTGATGGAACCACCCCTGACTCGCGTCCCTCTTACGGGTCGACCAGTGCATACGACGTATGCCGAACATGTGGGGCGACACGTACTCCCGGGGACTTGACGGGGAGTAGGGGGAAGATGTGCGCACGATAGTGCACCGCCACCTGGGGAAGGTGGTGGCCGGTGCCGCGATCGCCGTGGCCGGGACCGCCGTGATGGTGGGGGTGACCCTGCCGGGCACGGCCGGCGCCGGGGAGAACGGGGGCGCCGCGGGCACCGGTGGCGGCACCGCCGCGGCCGGACAGGCGGCGCCGGGACAGGGCCCGGCCGACACGCCGGGCGTGGTGGAGGAAGCGCCCGCCGAGGGCGAGAAGGGCACGGGCCGCGACCCGCTGACCGACGACGAGGTCGAGCGCGTCGCGAAGCTCGCGGCCGGCCGCCAGATGCTCGGCTCCGCCGAGGACGTCTCGGGGGACCGCGGCCCGCAGCGGCTGGCCGTCGACCTCGCCGAGCCGGAGTCCGGCACGCCGGGCGGGCCGCGCCGCGCCGAGGTGCAGTTCTACGACTACCGCGACGACACCCTGGTGACCCGGACGGTCAACCTCGACACCGGCCAGGTCGAGAAGAGCGCCACCGAGCGCGGGGTGCAGCCGCCGCTGAGCCGCGACGAGTACGCCGAGGCGGCCCGGCTGCTGATCGCCGACCCGCTCGGGGCCGGCCTGAAGGCCGACTTCAAGGACGCCACCGGCAAGGAGCTGACCACTCCTGACCAGCTGTGGCTCAACGGAGCGGTGTACCGGGCGGCCCCGGGGGCCCAGCCCGCCCTCCTCGACAGCTGCGGCGAGCACCGCTGCGTCCGGCTGTTCCCGAAGGTGAAGAACGGCCCGTGGATCGACGCCCGGTCGTTCGTGATCGACCTGAGCGCCCGCAAGGTCGGCAGGCTCGATCTCGGCTGAGCCGTCGTCGGCCCTTCTTCACCCGGCCGGCGCACCGTGCCGCCGGCCCCTTCTCCACCGTGCCGGCGCATTCGTGCCGTCGGCCTTCGACTCACTGGCACTTCTCGCAAGGAGCCGTTCCCTCTCATGCGCGCGAACCGAATCCGTCATGCCCGCCGGGCCGCCGTGGGCCTGTCCGTGGCCGCACTGGCCGCCGGCGCGACGACCGCGGCCGGCCCGGCCACCGCCCAGCCGCAGGCCGCGCCCGCACCGGCCGCCGACTGCAGCGCCGCCTACCGCATCCAGCAGAAGCTCACCAGCGGCACCACCTGGCGCATGTGCTGGCGCTATGACAGCAAGGCCGGGCTCGTCCTGGAGAAGATCTCCTACCAGCCCAAGGGTGAGACCAAGCCCATCAGGGTGCTCAACAGCGCCCGCCTCGGCCAGATCCACGTCCCCTACGACGACGGCAGCGTCGAGTACGACGACCTCACCGGCTTCGGCTTCGCCCAGGGCCTGGTCAACCTCGCGCCCGGCGAATGCCCCGGCGGCACCATCAAGACCGTCAAGGTGCCCGACGCCTGGCAGGACCCGAACGTCAAGGGCCTGTGCACCACGACCCGTTCGCGCGGCCACGCCTACCGCATGCAGGGCGACACGGCCAACAAGGTCTACCAGGCCCAGGGCAAGGACCTGCTCGTCTACACCGTCAACCAGGTCGGCTGGTACGAGTACATGACGGAGTGGCGCTTCCAGGACGACGGCACCGTCACCATGAACGTCGGCGCGACCGGCAGCCTTTCCTACGAGGACTACGACGCCGGTGACGGCCGCGGCTGGCCGATCGGCAACGGCGAGCAGGCCAAGGCCACCAGCCACAGCCACAACGTCTTCTGGCGGCTCGACTTCGCCCTCGACGGCTCCACCAAGAACACCGTCGAGCAGTACGACTCCACCGTCTCCGCGCCCGTCGCGGGCAACCGCGCCCCGACCACGAAGACCACTCGCACCAAGGTCACCAAGGAACTCGCCGGCGACGCGAAGAACTACCGCTGGTGGCGGATGGTCAGCGCGACCGGCAAGAACAAGGACAAGCACCCCAGGTCCTACGAGATCGTGCCCGGCTCCACCACCAAGTACCCGGGCCGCAGTTACACCAAGCACGACCTGTACGTCACCCAGTACAACGCGTGCGAGAAGTTCGCCAGCCACAACCCCGGCTGCCCCGGCACCACTTCGAAGTCCGTCGACAAGTGGGTGAACGGCCAGGCCCTCACCCACCCCGTGGTCTGGATGAACGTGGGCTTCCACCACATCGCCCGCGACGAGGACCAGCAGCCGATGCCGATCCACTGGCAGGGCTTCTCCGTAGTCCCTCGTGACGTCACGGCTATGAATCCGCTCACTCCGGGTGAGCTCGCGTGGCAGAACGGCCACTGGCGGCCGCGTAGTTGAGAAACTACCCTGCCCATCCGGCTGCACCGCCGACCGCTCGCGGAGTAGGCTTCCTTGATCGTTGGGACGGGGAGAGCTCGGGGGAGCGGAAGGCGGTAAGCGGGTGGGCTCGGGAGGGCTGGAGCTGCCCCCTGGTGACGAGGGTCACGAGGGGGACTCCACAGACGTCCCGCCCGGCACGGTGTCACTGGCCCGTCCCATGGAGACGGGTTCCATCGGGCCGGAGCTGGAGTGGGACGCCGAGGCCTGGCGGGAGGTGCGCACCCGCGCCCAGCGCGCGGGCCGCGCCTACATCTGGCTGAACCTGGTCGAACAGCGGCTGCGCACGGTCGTCGCCGCGGTGCTGCGGCCGATCTACGAACCCGTCCACGGCGACGACTGGGTCGTCGCCGCGGCCGGACCGGCCGGACAGGAATGGGTGCAGCGCGCGGTCGCCGTGCGCGAAGTCAGCCGCCGCAAGGGCTACTTGCTCGACCCGGCCGACGACAATGTGCTCAGTTTCCTCACCCTGCCCCAGCTGCGCGAATTGATGGTGCAGCACTGGCCCTGCTTCGAGCCGTACGTCGACGACCGCCGCGACGTCGAACTCGCCCTGGACGAGCTGGAAGTGACGCGCAACGTCGTCTCGCGCAACCGGGCCCTGTCCGAGGCGGTGCTCAACCAGGCCGAACGGGCCTCCGCGCGGCTGCTGGAGACGCTCGGCGCGGGCGGCGACGTGCCCTCCGCACGGCGGCTGCCCGTCGACGCCGTGGAGGACCTCGTCGGTGACCGGTACGCGGACGTGGTCGCGGTGCACTCCGACCGGGTGCGGTTGCTGCGCCAGTTCCCCGCCGAGGACATCTTCGGCGGCGCCCGCCGCCTGGACGCCTTCGGTATCGGCCTCAATCTGCTTGTGCAGAACTTCTCCGGGCGCCGGCTGGTGCGGCTGGCCGAGGCCGGCTGCCGGGCGCGGCTGCTGTTCCTCAACCCGGCCTCCAGCGCCGTCAAGCGGCGCGAGCGCGAGCTGGGCATCAAGCGGGGCGAGCTGTCCCGGGCCGTGGAGATGAACATCCTGCACATGCGCCGGGTGCGTTCCCGGCTGCGCGACCCCGGCGCCTTCGAGATCCAGGTGTACGACGAGACGCCCCGCTTCACCGCGTACCTGGTGGACGGCGACGGCTCCGACGGCATAGCGGTCGTCCAGTCCTATCTGCGTCGCTCGCGGGGCATGGAGGCACCGGTGCTGGTGCTGCGGGCCGGCAGCCGGGTCGTGAAGCCCGGGGAACCGTACGGGGCGGACGAGGCCGGACTGTTCCCGACGTACCGGGAGGAGTTCGAGACGGCCTGGGCGGATTCACGCCCTGTGTCGTGAACCGTCCCGTCGGGCCGAGCGGAACGCCGCCCTCTCGTTGTCAGTGGTCCGTGCGAAGGTGGGGACCACTGGGGGAGAGCACCACCAAGAAGGGGGACCGCCCATGGGCTGGCACCGTGAGCTGCTGATCGGATTCGACCTGGAGACGACCGGGACGGACCCGCGCGAGGCGCGTATCGTCACGGGCGCGGTGATAGAGGTCAGGGGCGGACAGGTGCTGGGCCGCCGCGAGTGGCTGGCCGATCCCGGCGTGGAGATCCCGGCGGACGCGGTCGCGGTGCACGGCATCAGCAACGAGCGCGCGGCGGCCGAGGGCCGTCCCGCCGACCAGGTGGCCGACGCCATGGCGGACGTCCTGGCCACGTACTGGAAGACGGGCGTACCGGTCGTCGCCTACAACGCCACGTTCGATCTCACCCTGCTCTCCGCGGAGCTGCACCGGTACGGCCTGCCGTCCCTGCGCGACCGCCTCGCCGGTGTCGATCCCGCCCCGGTCATCGACCCGTACACCATCGACCGCTGGGCCGACCGCTACCGCCGCGGCAAGCGCAACCTCGAAGCGGTCTGCGCCGAGTACGGGGTGCCGCTCGACTCCGCGCACAACGCCTCCGCCGATGCGGTGGCCGCGGCGCGGCTCGCCTGCGCGATAGCGGAGCGCCATGCCAAGATCGGCTCCCTCGGGCCGGTGGAGCTGCATCGGCGCCAGATCGAGTGGTACGCGGAGTGGGCGGCGGACTTTCAGGCGTTTCTGCGCCGCAAGGGGGATGCGGAGGCCGTGGTCGAGTCCACGTGGCCCCTCCGGGGGGTGGCGTCAGGGGTTCGGGCGGGGTAGCGCGGCTTGTTCGGGTGCGGCTGCGTGGGGGGTTTGCGCAGTTCCCCGCGCCCCTTTTACGGGGTTGGTGTCGGCGCTGCTCGGGTGGTCCTGGCCGTGTGAGGCCTGGTCGCGCCCGCGCGGCGGAGCCGCATGCCGAATCGGCCCCGCGCCCCTCTGATGTGGGCGGTGCCGACGTGCGAGGTCCGGTCGCGCAGGCGCGGCGGAGCCGGATGTCGGCTTCTCAGAAGGGGTACCAGCGCACGCTTTCGTCGCCGTCTCGTAGTGAGGCCACCCGGCGTTCGAACTCGGTCCGGGCCCGGGGGCTGGCCGGGGCGTGCTGGGCGACCCAGGCGCAGCTCGCCGTCTCCCGGGCGCCGCGCAGGACACCGCAGCCCTCCCACGCGCGGACGTCCCAGCCGTACGCGGAGGTGAAGGAGTCGTAGGCCTCGGGCGGCAGCCCGTAGCGGTCGCGGGACAGGGCCATGACGACCAGGTCGTGCTCGCGGAAGTCGGAGGCGAAGGTCTCCAGGTCGACCAGCACGGGCCCCTCGGGCCCGACGTGGACGTTGCGCGGCAGGGCGTCGCCGTGGATCGGGCCGGGTGCCAGCCGTGGTGTGAGCGCGGCGGCGGCCGCCGCGAAGCCGTCGCGGCGCTCGCGCAGATACGCGGCGTCCGCCGGGTCGATCGCGTCCCCGGCCAGCCGCAGCCAGCGCTCCACCCCGCCCAGCAGGTCACGCGGCGGCAGCGTGAAGGAGGGGGCCGGCAGCCGGTGCACCACGCGCAGGAGCGCGGCCAGGTCGCGGGGCCCGGCGGGCCGGACCGGGTCCGGGAGGCGGTGCCAGAGAGTCACCGGGTGTCCCTCGACCAGCCGCGCCGCGCCGGAGGCGGCCCGTACGGCAGGTACGTCGGCCTCCGCCAGCCAGGTGGCGACGGCCAGCTCCCGCCGCGCCCGGTCCAGCAGTTCGGCGTCACGGCCCACCTTGACGACGAGGTCACCGCAGGCGAACACGGCGTTCTCGCCGAGGGCGAGCAGCCGCGCCGGTGCGGCCGTCCCCGGGAGCACCCGCGCCGCGGCCAGTATCTGCCGCGCCCGTGCCTCGTCCATCCCTACGCCTCCGTGCCGTCTCGCCGCGTGCTGTCAGGGCCGTGTGAACCAGTCTCGCATCCGCCGTGATCACGCCGGGGCCGCGCTCGCACGGTGCCATACGAGACGTCTCGTCTCTTACCTATTGCACGAGACGTATCGTCTCGCTTAGGCTGCTTCCCATGACGACGAAGCCCGCACACATCGCCATGTTCTCCATCGCCGCCCATGGCCATGTGAACCCCAGCCTCGAGGTGATCCGCGAGCTCGTCGCCCGTGGACACCGGGTGACCTACGCGATCCCGCCGCTCTTCGCGGAGAAGGTCGCGGCGACCGGCGCCGAGGTGAAGCCGTGGACGTCCACACTGCCCACTCCCGACGACGACCCGGCGGTATGGGGGACCACGCTGCTGGACAACGTGGAGCCGTTCCTCGCCGACGCCGTCCAGGCGCTGCCGCAGCTGATCGAGGCGTACGAGGGCGACGAGCCCGACCTCGTGCTGCACGACATCACCTCCTATCCGGCCCGGGTCCTCGCCCACCGCTGGGGCGTACCGGCGATCTCCCTGTCCCCGAACCTGGTGGCCTGGGAGGGCTACGAGCAGGAGGTCGCCGAGCCGATGTGGGAGGAGCCGCGCAGGACCGAGCGGGGCCGCGCCTACTACGCCCGGTTCGAGGCCTGGCTCAAGGAGAACGGGATGGACAGGCATCCCGACCCCTTCGTCGGCCGGCCCGACCGTTCCCTGGTGCTGATCCCCAAGGCGCTCCAGCCGAACGCCGACCGGGTCGACGAGAAGGTGTACACGTTCGTCGGCGCCTGCCAGGGCGACCGCTCGCAGGAGGGGGAGTGGCGGCGGCCCGCCGGCGCCGACCGGGTCGCCCTGGTCTCGCTCGGCTCGGCCTTCACCAGGCAGCCGGCCTTCTACCGCGAGTGCGTCCGGGCCTTCGCGGACCTGCCCGGCTGGCACCTGGTGCTCCAGATCGGAGCGAACGTCGACCCGGCCGAGCTGGGGGAGATCCCCGGCAATGTGGAAGTCCACTCCTGGGTGCCGCAGTTGGCGATCCTCAGGCAGGCCGACCTGTTCGTCACGCACGCCGGGGCGGGCGGCAGTCAGGAGGGGCTGGCGACGGCCACACCGATGATCGCCGTGCCGCAGGCGGTCGACCAGTTCGGGAACGCCGACATGCTCCAGGCCCTCGGCGTGGCACGCCGGTTGCCGACGGAGGAGGCCACCGCCGAGAACCTCCGCGCGACCGCGCTCGCCCTGGTCGACGACCCCGAGGTCGCCGAACGGCTGGCGCGGATCCGGGCGGACATGGCCCAGGAGGGCGGCACCCGGCGGGCCGCCGACCTCATCGAGGCCGAGCTGCCCGGCTGACGGCGAACGGGCAGGGCCCGCCGGCTCCGGTGGAGACCGACGGGCCCTGCCCTGTGGTGCGCTGTCAGACCTTGACGGGCTCGGGCCCGCGGACGTCCTGCTCGGAGGGTGCGTCGCCCGGCAGCTCGTCGTGCGAGAGGTCGGGGAGCCGGTTCATCCACCTGGGCAGGTACCAGTTGCGCTCGCCGAGCAGCGCCATGACCGCCGGGAGCAGCACACCGCGGATGATCGTCGCGTCGATCAGGACCGCTGCCGCGAGGCCGACGCCCATCTGCTTCATCGACTGCATGGACAGCGTGCCGAAGATCCCGAACACGGCGACCATGATGACCGCGGCGCTGGTGACGACGCCGGCCGTGGTGACCACGCCGTGCGCGATCGCCTCGTTGGTGGTGCGCCCGCGCAGCCGGGCCTCACGGATCCGGGAGACCACGAACACGTGGTAGTCCATCGACAGGCCGAACAGGATCACGAAGAGGAACAGCGGCAGCCAGCTGACGATCGCGCCGACGCCCTCCGCGCCCACCAGCGAGGCCCCCCAGCCGTGCTGGAAGACGGCCACCAGGATGCCGTAGGCGGCGCCCACCGAGAGCAGGTTGAGCACGATCGAGGTGATCGCGACCGTCAGCGAGCGGAAGGACAGCAGCATCAGCAGGAAGGCGAAGAGCACCACGAAGACGAAGACCGGGACGACCGCGCCGACCAGCTGGTCGTTGAAGTCGTTGGAGCCGGCGACCTGTCCGGTGATCGGCGCCTGGACGCCGTCGACCTTGCCCAGCGTCGCGGGCCGCACCTCGTCGCGCAGCTTGTCCAGGCTCTCGCCCGCCTTGTCCAGGTCGGAGCCGCCCACCAGCGGGACGTAGACGAACGCGATGTTCTGCGCGTCGTGCAGCTTGATCTCGACCGGGCCGCGGGAGGCGCCCGAACTGACCGCCTGCGCACGGAAGTCGGCGAGGGCCGCCTTCACCTCGGGCGCGTTGATGTCGTCGGCCCTGACCACGACCTCGGCCGGGTCGGAGCCGCCGGGGAAGGCGTCGTTGACGCGGGTGTACGTCTGGACGATGGGCAGCGAGTCGCCGAACTCCTGGTCCAGGGTGAGGTTCTGGGTCTTCATGCCGACCGCGGGGGCGGCGACGGCCAGCAGCGCGCCGGTCGCGACCACCACCGAGACGACCGGCTTGGCGAGCACGCCCTTGAGCACGGCGGTCCAGAAACGGCTCTCGGTGTTCCCGTCGGCCTGCTTGCGGCGCAGGAAGGGGATACGGCCCTTCTCCACCCGCTCGCCCAGCAGCGACAGCACCGCGGGCAGCACGGTGACCGAGCCGACCATGGCGACCGCCACGGCCATCAGCGAGGCCAGGCCCATCGCCTCGAACTCGGCGAGCCCGGTGAAGAGCATGCCCGCCATCGCCACACACACCGTCACACCGGAGACCACGATGGCCCGGCCGCTGGTCGCGGCGGCGATCGCCAGCGCGGTCTGCGGGTCCCGGCCGGCCGCGCGCTCCTCGCGCTCCCGGCGCAGATAGAACAGGCAGTAGTCGACGCCGACCGCCATGCCGACCAGCAGCATGACGGAGCTCGCGCTCTCGCCCATCGGCTGGACATGGCTCGCGATGCCCATCAGGCCCATCGTCGCCATGATCGCGGTGACCGCCAGCAGCACCGGCAGCAGGGCCGCCACCAGGGCGCCGAAGGCGATGAGCAGAATGCCGAGGGCCACGGGCACCGCGGAGTACTCGGCCTGCTTGAAGTCGTCGCCGAACGCGTCGTCGAACGTCTTCATCATGCTGGCGCCGCCGATCTCCTCGATCCGCAGCGACGAGTTGTCCCGCTGGACCTTCTCGACGGCGTTCAGCACCGGCTCCACGCGCTCGCCGGCGGTGTCCGAGGCGCCGCGCATGTCGAACTGCACCAGCGCGCTGCGGCCGTCCTCGGAGATCGTCTTCGTGTCGTACGGCGAGCGGACGTCGGTGACCTCGCCGGTGGCGTCGACGGCCTTCATGACCGCGTCGACCGCGGCGCGGAACTCGCTGTCGGTGGCCTTGACCGAGCCGTTCTTCGACTGGATCAGGACCGTCTCGCCGGCGGGCTCCTCGATGCCGGCGTCCTCGACGATCTTCGCGGCGGTGTGCGTCTCGCCCTTGAGCTG
Organism: Streptomyces sp. NPDC048600; assembly: GCF_055587025.1. Classification (NCBI taxonomy): domain Bacteria; kingdom Bacillati; phylum Actinomycetota; class Actinomycetes; order Kitasatosporales; family Streptomycetaceae; genus Streptomyces; species Streptomyces sp. NPDC048600. The sequence goes on from NZ_JBVJGZ010000027.1 coordinate 93,948, forward strand.
GTCGCTCTCCTTGACCTCGACCATGCCGGCGGCCGAGCCGAGCCCCATGGCCAGCACGACGAACAGCACCCAGATGCCCACGGCAGCCCATCGGTGGCGGGCGCTCCAGCCGCCGGCCCGCGCGGCGAAGCCGCGCACTCTCGTCTGTCCCTTTGCCATGACGGGCTGCCCCCTTGTGAGTGGTGACAGCCCCCTGCCGTCACCGTTCGATTCGAAGGTATGGGAGGGATAAACGCTTCTCCTCGTGCTGCCCGGTGAAAACCGACGGACCGGGTTCATCCCCTCGGAGGCCCGATCTCTCCCCTTCACGGCGGAGGTTGCCCCTTACATCTGTTCGAACGCCTCGGGGGAGGCGATCAGGGTGCAGTCATCCGGTTTGTGATTACGAAACCTTGTTGAACAAGTCACAAGTGCGTGTAGGTGTTGATCCGCGCGCACGCATCCGCCAGAGTTTCGCGAGGCCTCCCCGGGCCCGCGAGCAGGGGAGACACCTCGACGCGGCCCCCGTGCCCGCCCCCACGGGGCACGGCGGCCGCCGAGGCCCCCCACAGTGGCCGCCGAGCCCCCGCAACCCCGCCATTCGCCCCGCCACCCGCCTAGGGTGTGTCCATGACGACGTATGCGGCACTGCTGCGCGGGATCAACGTGTGTGGCAGCAGGAAGGTTCCGATGGCCGAACTGCGCACGCTGATGGAGGGCCTCGGGTACGACGGCGTGCGGACCTATCTCCAGAGCGGCCAGGCCGTGTTCAGCACCGGCGAGGGCGACGAGGACAGCCTCGCGGCCGAACTGGCCGCCGCGATCGAGAAGCACTTCGGGTTCGGCGTCGACGTGATCGTCCGCGACCACGCCTACCTCAGGGCCGTCGCCGACGACTGCCCCTTCCCGGCCGCCGAACTGGAGCCCAAACAGCTCCACGTCACCTACTTCTCCGCCCCCGTCACCGAGGAACGCTTCGCCGAACTCGACCGCGCCGCCCGCCTTCCCGAGGAGTTCCGACTCGGCGACCGCGCCCTCTACCTGTACGCGCCGGACGGCCTCGGTCGCTCCAAGCTCGCCGGCGACCTCGCCAAGCCCCGGCTGAACAAGGGGCTCGTCGCCACCAGCCGCAACTGGAACACCGTCCTGAAACTGGTGGAGCTGACCGAGGAGGTCTGACCGAGGGCCCTTCTGACGGATCTCGCGGCGCGAAGGGACAGGTGGCTCCGCCGCAGGAGTGTGCCCGCCGGACCGAGTGGCCCATGCGGACAGCGCCGGATTGGACCAGATCCCTGCGCCAATCGGCTCGTAGGGTCGAGGTCATGACCGATGGATCACCCACCCGGGTCGACTTCTGGTTCGACCCCGCCTGCCCCTTCGCCTGGATCACCTCCCGCTGGCTGCTGGAGGTCGAGCGCGAGCGCGCCCTCGACCTCCGCTTCCACGCGATGAGCCTCTACCTGCACAACGCCGGCAACGAACTCCCCGGCTGGTACCGGGAACTGGTCGACAAGTCGATCGGCCCGGTGCGGGTCGCGGTGGCCGCGGCCGACCGGCACGGGGAGAAGGTGCTGCGCGACCTCTACACCGCGTTCGGCACGCGCATCCACGAGCGGAAGCAGACCGACTTCGACGCCGTGGTCACCGAGTCCCTCGCCGAACTCGGCCTCGACCGGCACCTGGCCGCCGCCGCGCACGACCCGTCGTACGACGAGGCGGTGCGCCGCAGCCACGAGGCGGGCGCCGAACCGGACACGGGCGGCTACGTCGGCACGCCCACCCTGCACGTCGACGGCACGGTGTGGTTCGGGCCGGTGCTGCGGGCGATCCCGCGCGGCACCCGGGCCGCGGAACTCTTCGACAGCTTCCGGGTGCTGGCGGGCGAGAGCGACTTCTTCGAGCTCAAACGCACCCGAACGGGCGGCCTGTCCTTCGACTGAGACGGCCGGGCCCGTCGGTGACCGCGCCGCGCGGCACGGTCAGGCGGTTCGCCGCAGCAGGGCCCCGAGGGCCCCGAGGGCCCCGAGGGCGCTGTCCGGCACCGGCCGGTCCAGGCCGAAGCCGCGGGCCGCACCGTCGTAGCGCTCCAGCAGCAGGCGCGCCACCTCCGGCGCCGGGCCCAGCACCTCGGCCAGGACGTCCGCCCCGGCCGCGCCCCGCGCGATCCGGTCCGGCAGGAAGCCCGGGGCGAGCACGTACGGCGCCACCGCCACCCGCTCGCAGCCCAGCTCCCGAAGCTCACGCACCGCGTCCTCGGTGCGCGGGAGGGACGCGGAGGCGAACGCGGGCCGCACGGCGCACCAACCGGTGTGCCGCCACTCCCGCGCGATTGCTGCGATCACCGCGATCGCCTCCGGGTCGGTGGACCCCGCCGAGGCCAGCACGACCCCGGTCGAGGACTTGTCGGCGGGCGTCAGGCCCGCGTCGTACAGCCGCCGCTCTAGGGCGGACAGCAGCAGCGGGCTCGGGCCCAGGACGTCCGCCTGCCGGACCCGCAGTCCACGCGGCGCCTCCCGCAGGACCGCCGGGATGTCGGCCTTCGCGTGGAAGGCGCGGGTCAGCAGCAGCGGCAGGGCGACCACGTCCCGCACGCCCTCCGCCGCGAGGGACTCCAGCACGCCCTGCACGGAGGGGATGTTGAAGTCCAGGAAGCCGGTCTCCACGCGCAGCCCCGGCCGCAGCGACCGCACCCGCTCCACGAGGGTGTGCACGGTCGCGGCGTGCCGGGCGTCACGGCTGCCGTGGGCGACGACGAGGAGAACCGGCTGCTGGGTCATGGTGGTTCAGCCCTTCACCAGCAGGCCGCGGCTGCGCAGCACCGCCCGCTCCAGCGGGCTGAAGATCAGCAGGTCGATGGCGATACCGACGATCAGGATCAGCAGGATCGCCAGGAACACCATCGGCATGGAGCTGGCGTTGCGGCCGTTCTCCAGCAACTGCCCGAGACCCACGCCCAGATCGGGCGAGGAGGCGATGATCTCCGCGGCCATCAGCGAGCGCCAGGAGAACGCCCAGCCCTGCTTCAGACCCGCCAGGTAACCGGGCAGCGCGGCCGGCATCACGACGTAGCGCGCGCCCTTCAGCCCGGTCGCGCCCATGGTGCGGCCCGCCCGCAGGAACAGCGGCGGCACCTGGTCGATGCCGGACACCAGACCGTTGGCGATGGACGGCACCGCGCCGAGCAGGATGACCGCGTACATCATCGAGTTGTTCAGGCCCAGCCACAGCACGGCCGGCGGCACCCAGGCCACCGACGGCAGGGACTGGAGCCCGGACAGGATCGGCCCGATCGCCGCGCGGACGAACTTCACCCGGGCCACCAGCAGACCCAGCGGCGTGCCGATCAGCAGGGCCAGCAGGAAGCCCAGCAGACCGCGCGAGACGCTGGTCCAGATGTACTCGAGGAGTGTGCCCTTCAGCCACGCGTCCTCGACCTCGCCCCACACCTCGCCGGGCGAGGGCAGCTTGGTCGGGTCGTCGACGATCTTCAGGGAGACCAGGGCCTGCCAGACGACCACGACCAGCGCGACCGCCACGATCGGCGGAAGGATCTTGTCGACGAAGGTCCTGCGGAACGGCGTCCGGGTGACCGCCCGGGACTCCAGGGCGTCCAGGCCGGCCTCCAGACCGCCCAGCTCGGCGCCGCCCTTGACGGAGGCCTCCGTCGTCTCAGTGCTTGCCATGACGGCGGATCTCCCCACGCAGTACTTCGGTGATCTCCAGGGACAGTTCGGCCACCGGGGCGTCCTCGATGCGCCGCGGCTGCGGGATGTCCACCCGCCACTCGCGGGCGATCCGCCCCGGCTTCGAGGACAGCAGCACCACGCGCTGCGCCAGCCGTACCGCCTCACGGACGTTGTGCGTCACGAACAGCACGGACAGGCCCGTCTCGGCCCAGATCCGGGTCAGTTCGTCGTGCAGCACGTCCCGGGTGATGGCGTCGAGCGCGGCGAACGGCTCGTCCATCAGCAGCAGCCGGCTGTCCTGCGCCAGTGCACGCGCCAGCGCCACGCGCTGACGCATACCGCCGGACAGTTCGTGCACCCGCTTGCCGAACGCGCCCTGGAGCCGGACGAGTTCGAGCAGCTCCTCGGCGCGGCCGCGCCGCTCCGCCTTGGGAACCCCCCTGAGCTTCAGGGCGAGTTCTATGTTCTTGCCCGCGGTCAGCCACGGGAACAGGGCGTGCTCCTGGAACATCAGAGCCGGTCGCCCGTCGGTGGTGATCTGCCCGGCGGACGGGGCGTCGAGCCCCGCCACCAGGTTCAGCAGTGTGGACTTGCCGCAGCCCGAGGCCCCCAGGAGGGTGACGAACTCGCCCGGCGCGACATCGAGGCTGATGTCGTCGAGGACGAGCTGGTCACCGGCGGGGCCGGCGAAGGACTTCGAGACGTGCGCGAGACGTGCGGCGTGCTCGACCGACTCAGCGGCCTCGGCCTTGGCGATCGCGGTGGCCATGGTCGTCACCTCCTGGGAACGAAGGGGTCAGCGGGCTTACTTGGTGCCGAGTCCGGCGTCGTCGACCGAGCTCTCACCCGCGGCCGCGAGGACCTGGTTGAGCGGCTTGAGGTCGTAGATGCCGTCCAGCAGCGGGTCCTCCAGCAGACCGGCCTTCACCGCGTGCTGCGCCTCGGTGTTGAGGGTGGCCGCCAGCGGGTCGTCGGTGAACTGGATGGACTTCCACGCCGGGTCCAGGACCTCCGGCTTGAGCTCCTTGCCGGAGTCGATGCCGAGCTGGGTGTTGGCCGCGGCCTTCGCCTGGTCCGGGTTGGCGTTGATCCACTTGTTGGTGTCGACCGACGCCTTCAGCACGGCCTCGACGGCCTTCGGGTGCTCCTTCAGGAACTTCTGCGACACGATGATGTTCGTGATCACGAACTTCTTGTCCGGCCACAGGTCCGCCTCGTCGAGCAGCACCTTCGCGCCCTCGGCGACCAGCTTGGACGCCGTCGGCTCCGGCACCCAGGCGCCGTCGATCGAGCCGGACTTGTAGGCGTCCGGAGTGACCTTGTTGTCCGTGCGGACCACGGAGATGTCGCCCTTGCCGCTCTCGGCGTCGACCTTCCAGCCCTGCTCCGCGGCCCAGTTGAGCAGCGCCACGTCCTGCGTGTTGCCCAGCTGCGGGGTCGCGATCCGCTTGCCCTTGACGTCCTTGACGGACTTGATCTTGTCCGGGTTGACCACGAGCTTCACGCCGCCGGAGGCCGAGCCGCCGATGATGCGCAGGTTGGTGCCCTTGGACTTGGTGTAGCCGTTGATCGCCGGGGACGGGCCGATCCAGCCGATGTCGATGGAGCCCGAGTTGAGCGCCTCGATCTCCGACGGGCCGGCGTTGAAGACCTGGTACTTGGCCTCCGTGGCGCCGAGCGCCTTCTGGAAGAAGCCCTTCTGCACACCGACCAGCGCGGTGCCGTGGGTCAGGTTGCCGAAGTAGCCGATTCTGACGGAGTCGAGTCCGTCGATCTTCTCGGATCCGGCGGCGACCTTCTGCTGCGAAGGCTTCTCGTCGGCCTCGGAGCCGTAGCCGCAGGCGGCGAGGGTGAGCAGGGGGAGGGCGGTGACGACCGCGAAGGTACGGCGAAGAGCGGATGTGGCAGGCACGGGAGGTGTTCCTCTCGGAGGCCCGGCGGTCACGGTCTCTCAGGTCGTGGCCGGGAAGTCGGCAGGTCTTCGTCTACGGCGGTGGGGGGTGAGGGCGCGCAAGCGGTGCGCGTACGTCAACGCACACATCGCGCCACTCCGCCCTGCCCGCTGCCGACGGCGCCGCTGCCGACGCGGCCGCCCTCCTTGGCGAACGTGGAGTAGTAGTCCGTGGAATTCATGCTCAGAAGTCCCACCCGTCGTCCTCGGCGTGGTCCTTGACCGGCTCCGGGGCCGCGAAGGACTCGCCGACCATGCCCGCGGTGAGCGTGGTGCCGTCGGCCGGGTCGATCAGGATGAACGAACCGGTGCGGCGGGAGTCGGCGTAGGAGTCGACGGGCAGCGGCTCCGCGGTGCGGATCTTCACGCGCCCGATGTCGTTGGCGACGAGCTGCCCCGGGTGCGGGTGCAGGGACAGGTCGTCGAGGGTGAGCCGGGACGGGATGTCCTTGACGATCGCCTTCACCGTGCGCGTGCCGTGCTTGATCAGCACCCGGTGGCCCACGGTCAGCGGCTGGTCGGCGACATGGCAGACCGTGGCCTCCACGTCCTGCGTGGTCGCGGGGGCGTCCTTGGTCGGCACGATCAGGTCGCCGCGCGAGACGTCGATGTCGTCCGCGAGCAGCACCGTCACCGACTGGGTCGTCCACGCCACGCCGACGGACCGGCCCAGCAGGTCGATCCCGGAGATCTTCGTGGTACGGCCGGACGGCAGGACGGTGACGTCCTCGCCGACCCGGAACGAACCGGCGGCGATCTGCCCCGCGTAGCCGCGGTAGTCGGGGTGCTCGGCGGTCTGCGGGCGGATCACGTACTGCACGGGCAGCCGCGCGTGGCAGTGCGCCAGGTCGTGGCTGACCGGCACCGTCTCCAGGTGCTCCAGCACCGTCGGGCCGCCGTACCAGTCCATGTGGGAGGAGGGCTCCACCACGTTGTCGCCCTCCAGCGCCGAGATCGGGATCGCGGTGACCTCGGGGACGCCCAGCTCGGTGGCGTACGCGGTGAACTCCTCGGCGATCTGCGCGAAGACGGCCTCCTGGTAGCTCACCAGGTCCATCTTGTTGACCGCGAGGACGACGTGCGGCACCCGCAGCAGGGCGGCGATCGCGGCGTGCCGGCGGGTCTGCTCCACGACGCCGTTGCGGGCGTCGACGAGGATGACCGTCAGCTCGGCCGTGGAGGCGCCGGTGACCATGTTCCGCGTGTACTGCACATGCCCGGGGGTGTCGGCGAGGATGAACCGGCGCCGGGGCGTGGCGAAGTAGCGGTAGGCCACGTCGATGGTGATGCCCTGCTCGCGCTCGGCGCGCAGGCCGTCGGTGAGCAGCGCGAGGTCGGGCGCCTCCTGGCCGCGGTTGCGCGAGGCGTGCTCCACGGCCTCCAGCTGGTCGGCGAGGACCGACTTGGAGTCGTGCAGCAGCCGGCCCACCAGGGTGGACTTGCCGTCGTCGACGGAGCCGGCGGTGGCGAACCGCAGCAGGGTGGTGGCCGAGAGCTCCTCGGTCGTGGTGGTGCTCATGGCTAGAAGTACCCCTCGCGCTTGCGGTCTTCCATCGCGGCCTCGGAGAGCTTGTCGTCGGCGCGCGTCGCGCCCCGCTCGGTGAGCCGGGAGGCGGCGATCTCGGTGATCACGGCGTCCAGCGTGGTGGCGTCGGAGTCGACGGCACCGGTGCAGGACATGTCGCCGACCGTGCGGTAGCGGATCAGGCGCTTCTCGACGGTCTCGCCGTCCTTCGGGCCGCCCCACTCGCCCGCGGTCAGCCACATCCCGTTGCGCCGGAACACGTCCCGCTCGTGCGCGAAGTAGATCTCCGGCAGCTCGATGCCCTCGCGGTCGATGTACTGCCACACGTCCAGCTCGGTCCAGTTGGACAGCGGGAAGACGCGCACATGCTCGCCCGGGGCGTGCCGGCCGTTGTACAGGTTCCACAGCTCGGGGCGCTGGCGGCGCGGGTCCCACTGGGAGAACTCGTCGCGCAGCGAGAACACCCGCTCCTTGGCGCGGGCCTTCTCCTCGTCGCGGCGGCCGCCGCCGAAGACCGCGTCGAACTTCTCCGCCTGGATCTTCTCCGTCAGCGGCAGCGTCTGGAGCGGGTTGCGGGTGCCGTCCGGGCGCTCCTTGAGGACACCGCGGTCGATGTAGTCCTGCACCGAGGCCACGTGCAGCCGCAGGTTGTGCGCGGCGACCGCGCGGTCGCGGTACTCGATGACCTCGGGGAAGTTGTGCCCGGTGTCCACGTGCAGCAGCGTGAAGGGCACCGGCGCCGGGGCGAAGGCCTTCAGCGCCAGGTGCAGCATGACGATCGAGTCCTTGCCGCCGGAGAACAGGATCACCGGCTTCTCGAACTCGCCCGCCACCTCGCGGAAGATGTGGACGGCCTCGGACTCCAGGGCGTCCAGGTGGGAGAGGGCGTACGGGGTGTCCGTGTCCTCGTGGAGGGTGGCAACCGTGGTCACGCCAGGCTCCTTTCGGTGAGCAGGGCGTACACCGACGCCGCGGACTCCTGCACGGTCTGGTTCTGGGACTCGATCCGCAGATCGGGCGTCTCGGGCTCCTCGTACGGGTCGTCGACCCCGGTGAGCCCGGTCAGTTCGCCCGCGGCCTGCTTGGCGTACAGACCCTTCACGTCCCGCACGCTGCACACGTCGACCGGGGTCGCCACATGCACCTCGACGTACGCCGTCGAGTTCGCCTCGTGGCGCTTGCGCACGGCGTCGCGGCTGTCGGCGTAGGGGGCGATGACGGGGACGAGGACCAGGACGCCGTTGCGGGCGAGGAGTTCGGCGACGAAGCCGATGCGCTGGACGTTGGTGTGCCGGTCCTCGCGGCTGAAGCCGAGGCCCGCGGAGATGAACTCGCGGATCTCGTCGCCGTCGAGGACCTCGACGCGGTGGCCCTCCTCGCGCAGCCGGCCGGCCAGCTCGTACGCGATGGTGGTCTTGCCGGCGCTCGGCAGACCCGTGAGCCAGACGGTGGCTCCGGTCGTCACGTGCTTCTCCTGGGTCGTCGGGGTCTGATGGCTCGTCATGCGTGCAGTCCGCACTCGGTCTTGGCGCGGCCCGCCCAGCGTCCGGCGCGCGCGTCCTCGCCCTCCGCCACCCGGCGGGTGCAGGGGGCGCAGCCGACGGAGGCGTAGCCGTCCGTCAGCAGCGGGTTGGTGAGGACGCCGTGCTCGGTGACGTAGGCGTCGACGTCGTCCTGGGTCCAGCGGGCGATCGGCGAGATCTTGACCTTCTGCCGCTTCTCGTCCCAGCCGACGACCGGGGTGTTCGCCCGGGTGGGGGACTCGTCGCGGCGCAGGCCGGTCGCCCAGGCCTGGTAGCCGCCGAGGCCCTCCTCCAGGGGCTGCACCTTGCGGAGCCTGCAGCACAGGTCGGGGTCGCGGTCGTGCAGCTTCGGGCCGTGCTCGGCGTCCTGTTCGGCGACGGTCTGCCGCGGGGTCAGCGTGATGACGTTGACGTCCATCACGGCCTCGACCGCGTCACGGGTGCCGATGGTCTCCTCGAAGTGGTAGCCGGTGTCGAGGAACACCACGTCCACTCCGGGCATCGCCCGCGAGGCGAGGTGGGCGACCACCGCGTCCTCCATGGAGGAGGTCACGCAGAACCGCTTGCCGAAGGTGCCGACCGCCCACTGCAGGATCTCCAGCGCGGAGGCGTCCTCCAGTTCGCGGCCCGCCCGCTCGGCCAGTGCCTTCAACTCGTCCGCCGTACGCACTTCCTGAGCCGTCGTCATGACTCGTCCCCTCCCGTTGAGTTGGGCTGAAGCCCCCGGGTCAGCAGCCCGAGGAACTTCAACTGGAATGCGCGGTTGCATGCCGCGCATTCCCAGGCGCCGTGGCCCTGCTCATTGGGACGCAGGTCCTCGTCGCCGCAGTAGGGGCAGTAGAAGGGGGCGGCGCGCTCGCTCACGACAGGGCCTCCTCGGAGGCACGTGAGGCCCAGGCCGCGAACCGCTCGCCGTCCTCGCGCTCGGCCTCGAACCGCTTGAGCACCCGCTCGACGTAGTCGGGCAGTTCCTCGGAGGTGACCTTCAGACCGCGCACCTTGCGGCCGAACCCGGCCTCCAGACCGAGCGCGCCGCCCAGGTGCACCTGGTAGCCCTCGACCTGCTCGCCCCGCTCGTTCAGGACCAGCTGGCCCTTGAGACCGATGTCCGCGACCTGGATACGGGCGCAGGCGTTCGGGCAGCCGTTGAGGTTGATGGTGATCGGCTCGTCGAAGTCCGGGATCCGGCGCTCCAGTTCGTCGATCAGCGCGGCGCCGCGCGCCTTGGTCTCGACGATCGCGAGCTTGCAGTACTCGATGCCGGTGCAGGCCATCGTGCCGCGCCGGAAGGGGGAGGGCTTCGCGGTGAGGTCCAGCGCCTCCAGCGACTCGACCAGCGACTCGACCTGCCCCTCCTCGACATCGAGGACGATCATCTTCTGCTCGACCGTGGTGCGCACCCGGCCCGAGCCGTGCGCCTCCGCCAGGTCGGCGATCTTGGTGAGCGTGGTGCCGTCGACACGGCCGACGCGCGGCGCGAAACCGACGTAGTAGCGCCCGTCGTTCTGCCGGTGCACTCCGACGTGGTCGCGCCAGCGGGCGACCGGCTGGTCGGGGGCGGGGCCGTCGACCAGCTTGCGCCCCAGGTACTCGTTCTCCAGGACCTCGCGGAACTTCTCCGGGCCCCAGTCGGCGACCAGGAACTTCAGGCGGGCGCGGGTGCGGAGCCGGCGGTAGCCGTAGTCACGGAAGATCGAGATGACGCCCTCGTAGACGTCCGGGACCTCGTCCAGCGGCACCCAGGCGCCGAGCCGGACGCCGATCTTGGGGTTGGTGGACAGGCCGCCGCCGACCCACACGTCGAAGCCGGGGCCGTGCTCGGGGTGGTTCACGCCCACGAACGCCACGTCGTTGATCTCGTGCGCCACGTCCAGCAGCGGCGAGCCGGAGATCGCGGACTTGAACTTCCGGGGCAGGTTCGAGAAGGCCTTGTTGCCGATGACCCGGCGCTGGATCTCCTCGATGGCGGGGCTGCCGTCGATGATCTCGTCGGCGGCGATGCCCGCGACCGGGGAGCCGATGATCACACGCGGGGTGTCGCCGCACGCCTCGGTGGTGGACAGGCCGACCGCCTCCAGGCGGTTCCAGATCTCGGGCACGTCCTCGATGCGGATCCAGTGGTACTGGACGTTCTGCCGGTCGGTGATGTCCGCGGTGCCGCGGGCGAACTCCTGCGAGATCTCGCCGATCACCCGCAGCTGCTCGGTGGTCAGCCGGCCGCCGTCGATGCGGACGCGCAGCATGAAGTACTCGTCGTCCAGCTCCTCCGGCTCCAGGATCGCGGTCTTGCCGCCGTCGATCCCGGGCTTGCGCTGGGTGTACAGACCCCACCAGCGCATCCGGCCGCGCAGGTCGTTGGGGTCGATCGAGTCGAAGCCGCGCTTGGAGTAGATCGTCTCAATGCGTGTCCGCACATTGAGACCGTCGTCGTCCTTCTTGAACTGCTCGTTGCCGTTGAGCGGGGTGAAGTGCCCCGCGGCCCACTGACCCTCGCCACGGTGACGGCTCACCTTGCGGCGGGGAGTCGCGGCAGCGGGGTTCTGCGGGTTCGCGGCCATGGTTGTTACGTCCTTCGGGACCGGGGGAGCGGCTCTGACCTGCGCCTACGGGCGCACGGAGGCATACCCGCGCATCGTCGCGCAGGAAACACCGGGGAAATCTGGAAGCGGGGAACGCGGCTGTGCTGGTGGTGTCAGCTCACCGGACAGATGGCGCTGGACATGCGGCCGAGGTCGACGTGCCGCCGACTCACCAAGGCAATTCCAGTTCCAGACATGACGGAAGCGTGTCACGGAGATCTGGACACAGTCCAGCTTCGTCCAACATGCGGACACCCTTGTCCCGCTATGTGGGACAAGGGTGTCATCGGTCACACCGTCCGCGAACGGACTTGTCGACGCAGGTCAGGCAGGGTAAGCGCCGGGCCAGGGGCCGGGCGTGGGCCGCAGCGCCTCCTCCTCGACCTTGGTGTCGAACAGCTTGAAGCCCCGGCGCTGGTAGTTGTCCATCGCGAACTCGCCGTCCTTGCTGCAGGTGTGCAGCCAGACCCGCTTGGTCGGGGTGCGCTCGGGCCAGCGCTCCGCGAGGTCCCAGGCCCGGGCGGTGCCCACCGACAGCAGATGACCGCCAATGCGCCGGCCGCGGAAGGCCGCGATCAGCCCGAAGTACTCGATCTCCACGACCCCGTCGTCCTGCGGGCTCAGCTCCACGTACCCGGCGGGCGTGCCCCGCTCGTAGGCGACCCAGGTCTCCGCGCCGGGCCGGTCCAGGTGCTCCTGCCAGCGCGCGTACGTCCAGCCGAGCCGGTCGGTCCACAGGATGTCCCCGCCGACGGAGGCGTACAGGAAGCGGCTGAACTCGGGCGAGGGAAGCTCGGCGCGCACGATCCGCACGTCACCCTCCGGCGCGGCGGCCGGCAGGAGATCGGTGGGCGCTGTCTGCTCCAGGGACCAGGTGGTCACGACGACATTGCTCATGTCCGTCAGGGAATCATCCCTTCCGGACATCTGTCGATCGCGTCCGGAGTGCGGCCGTCGGGGCGCCGTCGGCGGTACGGCCGCACGGGCGCGGCACGGCCGCCGGGGCCGCCGCCCCGGACGTCAGTCGAGCGCCCGGTCGATCTCGCGCAGCGGCAGCGCGAACAGCATGCGTCCCGACTGCGTCCACACCTCGCCGGTCCGCTCCCCGTACGAGAGGGAGGCGGTCGAGGCGCTCCAGCAGTGGGAGGCGCGGTCGGTGCCGCACCCGGTGACCCGGGCGCCCTCGGTGTCCTGGCGCCACAGCGAGCCGGGGCCGCCCTCGCTGGCCCGGCTGACGTACCAGCCCGAGCGGTGCGCCAGCACGCCGCGCACGTCGGTGGCCTCGGTGCGCAGCGTCTCGACGGGTTCGGCCCGGTTCCGGGCGCGCGGGGCGGCGTCTGTGGTGTCCGTGGCGTCCGTGGCGAGGAGGCCGGAACGGTCCGGGTCGGTGCTGAAGGCGTAGCGCCGCAGCAGGGTGCCGTCCTCGCCGTCCCCGGCCGTGCGCTGGGTCAGCACCAGGCTGTCGGGTGCCGTGCTGCGGTCCAGCGAGAGGGCGCCGGGGCCGGGCGCGCCGGGGGCGAGCCGGTAGGCGCCGACGGCGGGCAGGACGTACCGCATCCCGTACGCCGACCAGCCGCCGGGCACCCGGCCGGCCGAGGGGGCCGACACGGTCGTGCGCAGGATGCGGTGCATGTCGTAGACGTAGACGGCGTGGTCCGCGGTGACGAGCAGCTTGTCCTCGTACCAGACCATGCCGGACAGGTCGGAGGCGAGCGGCCGGTAGTCGCGTCCGTCGTTCACCGGTACGACGAGGAGGGCCGAGGTGTAGGCCGGGTGGTGGGACGGGTCGGCGTCGACGAAGGAGACGCGGGCGAGCACCGGGCGCGCGGACCGGGCGGCGGCCCCCGTGGTGTTCCCGGCGGCCGTCCCGCTCCCGGCGCCCGTCCCGTCGTCCGGGCCCGCCGTGGCCGTGGACCACCCGGCGAGGACCACCCGGTGGGTGCCCCAGGCGCCGTCGTCGTCCGCGTCCGCGGAGGTGGTGACCGCCCCCGGGCGGCGGCCGCCGGTGTCGGCGGGGTCCCAGCAGTGGGCACGGGTGGTGGCCGGGGCGACCGGCAGCGCGGCGCGCTCGGCGGTGGTGCACGCGGCGGCCGGGCGGAGGCTGTGGTCGGTGCGGGCGAGCAGGGCGCCTATGCCGACGGGGCGGCCCATCTCGCGGGTCAGACGGTCCAGGGTGCGGGACGGGAGGAGGTCCTCGGTCAGCCGGCCGGACGCGTCGGCGGCGGCCGTCAGCGGGCCGGGGTTCTCGTCGACGGTCGCCTGGGAGACGCTGATCATGGTCGCGGCGCCGGTCAGCGCGAGCGCGGTCCCGGTCAGGAACGCGCGCAGCGCCCTGCCCCGCTTGCGCCGGCGGTGTCTGCCGCGATGCTTCATGAGCTCCCTCTCCAGGCTCGCGCGGGCCGGGTCAACTGAGCCTGGTGATCCGTACGTTGATCAGGAAACAGCAGAGACGGCCTCAGGCGACTCTACGGCAGCGGGGCGGGCGGATGGACGAGGACCCGACAAATCGGTGGAGGAAGTCACCCGGGGCCGGACCGGGTTGCCGGGTCCCGCCCGCGCGGGGCGCCCCTGCCGCGCCCGCCGCACCGCTCGGCTCCCTCTCAGGGCGAGCCGGCCCGCCGTGCCGCCCGTACCGCGGGCGCGCTGGAGTGCGGCAGCAGGTCGGCAGGGTCGTCCGGGAGGAGAATCTCCACGTCCAGGTCCTCGCAGAAACGATACGGCCGGTGTTCCAGGAATCCCTCGAGATACCGCCGGACCCTGGACATCTCGGCCCGTACCGTCACCGTGCGCCCGCCGTCGCCGAACAGGTCCTCGGCCAGCCCCGCGGCGCTGCGCCCGGCCGGCCGTCTGGCCAGCAGGAAGAGCAACTCCGCGTGCCGCGGGCTCAGTTCCCGGCACCACTCGCCCGCCCCGCCGGACACCGCCACCGACCAGCGGCGCGGCTGCGTCAGATCGAGCACGATCCGGGTGCCCGCGCGCGACTGCGGCCGGTCCGCCGCGGCCCGCACCAGCCACCCCCCGGCCAGCGGCTCCAACGAGCACGGTCCGAGTCCGGGCAGCCACCGCCGCCCCGCCGACAGGGACTTGGGCAGCGCGGTACGGCTCGTGTACGGCACACCGGTGACCGCGGCCGTCCAGCCGTCCCGGTCCATCACCAGCGCGCGTCCGCCGACCCGGGCCAGCACCGGGGCCGCCACCGCCCGCAACCGCTCCAGGGAGGTCAGATGCAGCTCCCGCAGCCGGGCCTCGGCGAGTTTGGCCACCGCGTCGACCCAGGCGAGCGTGGCCGGATGCATCGTCTCCAGCGGCCCGCTCACATCGACCACGCCGATCAGCCGGCCGTCGCGCGGATCGGTGATCGGGGCCCCCGCGCAGGTCCAGGTGGCGTGCGAGCGCACGAAGTGCTCGGAGGCGAACACCTGCACGGGCCGCCGTACCACCGCGGGCGTGCCCACGCCGTTGGTGCCGACCACATGCTCGCGCCAGTCCGCGCCGATCTCGAAACCCAGGCTGTCCGCCCTGCGCAGCACCGGCACGCTGCCCTCCCGCCACAGCACCCGGGCGTCCGCGTCGGCGACGACCATGATGTGCCGCGCCGCGTCCGCGACCGACAGCAGGCCCTCCCGCAGCACCGGCAGCACCGGGAGCAGCGGCGACTCCTCCCGGCGGCGGCGCACCTCGTCCGGGGTGAGCAGGCCCGAGCGGAAGTCGTGGTCGGGATCGACGCCGCCGCGCAGCATGCGCCCCCAGGAGTCCTCGATCACCGGCCGGGGCGCGAGGGGCGCCCGCTGTCCGGAGAGCGTCGCCTCGCGCACCGCGCTGAGCATCCGTGCCGCGTGCGCCGTGTCGAAGGCGGCCAACTGCGTCACGTTCATCGGCGGGTTCGCCACGGGATCCTCCCGGGAAAAGCTGTGCGGCGACCGGATGTCAAGCCCTCGGGCCGACGACTTCCGGCCGGGTACCGGCGGGTTCGTCCATACTGCCGCCCCTTCCCGACGGAAGGGCGAAGTCCGGTCATCGCCGCCCGAAGTTGCAACCCTCTGCAACCCTGGTGAACAGCAGTACGGTGGTTGAAACTTGAGCGACGTCGCCCGTGCGGCGTCCATGGCCTTCTCAGGGGCCAGTCGTGCGGGGGTGGTGCCGTGTCGGCGCAGCACCACCCCCGGCGGCAGGGCGCGGACACCCCCGCCGACGGCACGGGACGGCCCCAGATCACAGCTCCGGCCGGGCCCGCTCCACGATCGAGGCCAGATCCAGCGTGTGCGGCAGCGTGCCGAACGCCGCGCCCCCGTCCCCGCCCAGCCGCGCCGCGCAGAACGCGTCGGCCACCGCGGGCGGCGCGTACCGCACCAGCAGCGCCCCCTGGAGCACCAGCGCCAGCCGCTCCACCAGCCGCCGCGCCCTCGCCTCGATGCCCTCCAGATCCGCCAGCTCCGTCAGCAGCGCCTTGATCGCCGCGTCCAGCCGGTGATCCGCCCCGCGCGCCTGCCCGACCTCCTGGAGGAACGCGTTCAGCGCCGTCGGCTCCCGCTGCAGCGCCCGCAGCACATCCAGCGCCTGGACGTTCCCGGCGCCCTCCCAGACCGAGTTCAGCGGCGACTCCCGCACCAGCCGGGGCATCCCCGACTCCTCGACGTACCCGTTGCCGCCCAGGCACTCCGCCGCCTCCACCACCAGCGGCGCACAGCGCTTGGTCACCCAGTACTTGGCCGCCGGCACCGCGAGGCGCAGGAACGCCCGCTCCTGCTCACCACCGTCGTCGTAGGCCGCCGCCAGCCGCAGCGCCAGCGTCGTCGCCGCCTCCGACTCCAGCGCGAGATCGGCCAGCACATTGCGCATCAGCGGCTTGTCGACGAGCTTCCCGCCGAACGCCTCCCGGTGCGCGCAGTGGTGCACGGCCTGCGCGACCGCCTGCCGCATCAGGCCCGCCGAGCCCAGCACACAGTCCAGCCGGGTCGCCGCGACCATGCCGATGATGCTGCGCACCCCGCGTCCCTCCGCGCCGACCCGGCGCGCCCAGGTGCCGTCGAACTCGACCTCGGCGGAGGCGTTCGACCGGTTGCCCAGCTTGTCCTTCAGCCGCTGGATGCGGAACACGTTCCGCGAGCCGTCCGCCAGCACCCGCGGCACCAGGAAACAGGTGAGCCCGTCCGGGGCCTGCGCCAGCACCAGGAAGCCGTCCGACATCGGGGCCGAGCAGAACCACTTGTGCCCGGTCAGCTCGTACGTCCCGTCCTCCGCGAGCGGCCGCGCGGCCGTCTCGTTCGCGCGGACGTCACTGCCGCCCTGCTTCTCCGTCATGCCCATCCCGAACAGCGCGCCCGCCTTCAGCCGCGCGGGCCGCAGATCACGGTCGTACAGGACGGACGTCAGCAGCGGCTCCCACTCGGCGGCCAGCTCCGGATCGGTGCGCAGCGCCGGGACAGCCGCGTGGGTCATCGACAGGGGGCACAGGTTCCCGGCCTCGACCTGCGTCCACACCACGAACGACGCCGCCCGCCGCACATGCCCGCCCGGCCGGTTCCAGGCCGACGTCAGTCCCGCCGCCACGCCCTTGCCGAGCAGCCGGTGCCAGGCCGGATGGAAGTCGACCTCGTCGAGCCGCCGGCCGTAGCGGTCGTGCGTGCGCAGCCGCGGCGGATGCTCGTTCGCCTGCACCCCCCACTCCTGCACCTGGGCCGAGCCGGAGGTACGCCCGAGCAGCGACAGATCGCCCGTCGCCTCCGTGATCAGATCCGGTGCCAGATGCCGTTCGACCGCCTCCACGAGCACCTGGTCGGTGCCGAAGACGTCGTAGCCGGTGAGCGGGGGCGGCTGGTTGGTCACGGTGTGGGTGCTGCGTGCCATGAACCGGAACCTACCCCGGCGCGGCGGAGGGGGCACGAGCGGGACACGGTCCACCGCCCGACCAGGGTGAGTGCACCGCGCCACGGCGGATACCGTTGGGTCGTGCAGCCAGCAAGTGAAACCCCCGGGAGCCGGCCCTCCGGCCGTCTCCACCGCGCGCGTGCGCTCTACCGGAACGTCTCCAAGCGCAGGACCGCCTGGCTGCTGCTGAAGGACACCGTCAATTCGTGCATCGAGTACCGCATCCTCGGGCTCGCCGCCGAGGCCGCGTTCTTCACCCTGCTCTCCGTGCCGCCGCTGCTGCTCAGCCTGATCGGCATGCTCGGCTACGTCGACGACTGGACCGGCACCGACACCATCACCAGCCTGGAGACCAACCTCCTGGAGGCCTCCCGCACGGTTCTGTCCGAAAAGGGAGTGCAGCAGATCGCCCGGCCGATCCTGGACGACGTCATGGAGGGCGGCCGCCCGGACATCATCTCCATAGGCTTCCTGTTCGCCCTGTGGTCCGGCTCGCGCGCGGTCAACGTCTTCATCGACACCATCACCGTGATGTACGGCCTCGACGGCGTCCGCGGCATCGTCAAGACCCGGCTGCTGGCCTTCGTGCTGTTCCTCGTGGCCCTGCTGATCGGCTCGGTCGCGCTGCCGCTGATGGTGGCCGGACCGGACGCGGTGCTACGGGTCCTGCCCTGGTCCACGACACTCGTCCAGGTGCTCTACTGGCCGGTCGTCATCGTGCTGTCCATCATCTTCCTGACCACGCTCTACCACGTCTCCGTGCCCGTGCGCTCCCCGTGGATCGAGGACGTGCCCGGCGCGCTGTTCGCCCTGGGCATGTGGGTGCTCGGCAGCTTCCTGCTGCGGATCTACCTCACCAACACGGTCGAGGGCGCCACCATCTACGGCTCGCTGGCCGCCGCCGTCGCCGTGATGCTGTGGATCGGCGTCTCCGCCTTCGCCGTCCTGGTCGGCGCCGCGGTCAACGCCGCCATCGACCGGGTCTGGCCCGCCGCCGCGACCGCCGCCGCCCGTGAGGCCAACGAGCGGCTGCGGCAGCAGCAGGTCGCCGAGTACGTCGCCCGCGCCGCCGCCCACCGCGACGAGACCGACCCCGACGACCCGGACATGCCGTCCGAGTTCCCGGAGCGGTGGTCCCGCTTCCTGCCCCACGAGGACGTCACCGCGCGTTTTCGCGCGCATGCGAAGAGTGCGGGGAAGCCGGGGACGGGGCAGACGAACGGGGAGACGCCGCCGGAGAAGTGACCGGCCGGGGCGGCACGGGGGCTCGGCCGCCGAGAGATGACCGGGCGGGGACGGTGGGCGGGGTGGCCCGCCCGTCGCCCTCCGGGAGCGCGCCGGGCGGGGCCGGTCGGGCCGTCGTCTCCCGGGACCGGCTCAGGCCTTCCAGGCCCCCGCGGACTCCCGCACGAAGTCCGCGAAGTCGCGCGGCGCGCGGCCGAGGACCTGCTCGACACCGCCCGAGAGGTGGGCGTTGCGCCCGTCGAGCAGCGTCTCGAACAGCTCGACCAGGAAGCCGGCCTCCTCGGCGGGCGTACCGAACTCCGTGAGCATCTCCCCGAAGGCCCGCGCCGGAACCGCCCGGTACGGCAGTTCGCGCCCGGCCGCCCGGGACACCTCCGCCATCGCCTCCCCGAAGGTCAGCAGCCGCGGCCCCGACACCTCGATCTCCCGCCCCACGTACCGGTCGCCCGAGATCAGCGCCGCCACCACCACCTCCGCGATGTCCTGCGCGTCGATGAACGGCTCCCGCACCTCACCGCCCGGGAACACCAGCTCACCGGCCCCCCGGATGCCGTCCGCGAGCAGGCCCTCGCTGAAGTTCTGCATGAACCACGCCGCCCGCACGACGGTCCAGTCCGCCCCCGACGCCCGCACCGCCTCCTCCGTCGGCAGCGCCTGCTCCTCGCCGCGCGCCGACAGCAGCACCAGCCGCCGGACGCCGAGCCCGACCGCCTCGCGGGCCAGCGCGCCCACCTCTTCCGTGGCCTGCGGCGAGCCCACGTCGGTGGGGTGGACGAGGTAGACGGCGTCCGCGCCGCGCAGCGTCGGCGCCCACGTCGACCGGTCGCTCCAGTCGAACCCGTCTGCCCGCGAGGCCGTCCGGACCGTCAGCCCCGCGTCCTTCGCCGCCACGGCCACCCTGCTCCCGGTACGCCCCGAGGCCCCCGTCACCACCACGGTCATGTTCTGTGTGTGCTGAGTCATGACCTCAGTCAACTGCCGTACCGGGCGCGGGCCCATCGCCGAACGGCTCATTCCCATAAGCGCGCGTCTACGCTGGCTCCCATGGACGCACTCGCCGGTCTGCTGGAAGGGCCCCGGGCCCGCGGCGCCTTCATGATCCGGGCGTGCTTCGACCCGCCGTGGAGCGTGCGGGTGGAGGACCGGGCACCGCTCACCGTGATGCTGGTCGTCCGCGGCGACGCCTGGATCCTGCCCGACGCCGGCGAGAAGACGCTGCTGCGCGCCGGCGACCTCGCCATCGCCCGCGACCCCGACCCCTACACCTGCGCCGACGATCCCGGCACCGCCCCGCAGGCCCTGATCCTGCCCGGCGGCGAGTGCAGCTACCCCGACGGGCGACCGCTCAACGGCTCCATGGACCTCGGCGTACGGACCTGGGGCGACACCCTGGACGGCGGGACCGTGGTGCTCATCGGCACCTATCTGTGGCCCGGCGAGGTCAGCGGACGCCTGCTGGACGCGCTGCCGCCGCTGCTCACGCTGACCTCCGACACCTGGGACTGCCCGCTCACGCCCCTGCTCATGGAGGAGATCGTCCGCGACGAACCCGGGCAGGAGGTCGTTCTCGACCGGCTCCTGGACCTGCTGGTCATCGCCGCGCTGCGGGCCTGGTTCTCCCGGCCCGAGGCGGAGACGCCCGCGTGGTACCGGGCGATGGCCGACCCGGTGGTGGGACGGGTGCTGCGGCTGATCCAGGACGATCCCGCGCACCCCTGGACGGTCGCCGCTCTGGCCGCGAAGGCCGGGGTCTCGCGCGCCGCCCTCGCGCGCAGGTTCGGCGAACTCGTCGGGGAGCCGCCGATGAGCTACCTCACCGCCTGGCGGCTGGCCCTGGCGGCCGACGCGCTGCGGGACACCGGCGACACCCTGGAGGCCATCGCCCGGCGGGTCGGCTACGGCAGCGCCTTCGCGCTGTCGGGGGCGTTCAAGCGGGTGTACGGGGTGAGCCCTCAGGAGCACCGGGCCCGGGGGCGTGAGGATGTGGGCGTGGTGCGGGCATGAGCGGCGCGTGGGCATGAGTGGTGTGTGGTCATGAGCGGCGGGTATGCGGAGCGGCCGTCCCGGGTGGCCGGGGCCGTGGTGTGGCGCAGCGGCCCCGGGCCCGGCGGCGGACGCGTCCTGCCCGACGGGTGCATGGACCTGCTGTGGCACCAGGGACAGCTGCTGGTCGCCGGGCCCGACACCCGGGCGTACGTCACCGACGCGGAGGGCGGCGCCTGGGCGGGAGTCCGCTTCCGGCCCGGGGACGGGCCCGCCCTGCTCGGCGTACCCGCGCACGAACTGCGCGACCGGCGCGTGGAGTTGGCCGATCTGCTGCCCGCCTCCGAGGTGCGGCTGCTCGCGGCGCGCGTGGCCGCCGCCGGTGATCCGGCGCGCGGGCTGGAGGACGTGGCCCTGCGGCTCGCGGACGAGGCCGAACTCGGCGACCCGCTGCTCGGGCGGGTCGTCCAGGCGCTCGACGCGGGCCGGCCGGTGGCCGACGTCGCGGGCGAACTCGGCTTGGGAGAAAGGCAGTTGCGTCGGCGATCGCTCACCGCGTTCGGGTACGGCCCCAAGACCCTCGGGCGCATCCTGCGCCTCCAGAGGGTCCTGAGGCTGTCCCGTACCGGTCTCGCCCTGGCCGAGACCGCCGCGCGTGCGGGGTACGCCGACCAGGCGCATCTCACCCGTGAGGTAAGGGAGTTGACAGGGACCACGCCGGGCCGGCTACTCGGCTGAGGGCGCTCCGGCCGGGGCGAAGAGGTCCACCGCGTTGCCGTCGGGGTCGTGCACGACGGCGTACCGCTGGCCCCACTCGGCGTCCCAGGGCTTCAGCTCGCCGTGGTACCCCGCGCCGGTCAGCTCCTCGTACACGGCGTCGACCTCGGCGGGGCCGTCGCAGCGCAGGGCCAGCGCGCTGCGGTGTCCTCCGGTGGGGGGCCGCCAGCCCGGGTGGAAGGACCGCACGGTCTCCTCGGTGTCCAGCATCAGCCGCGCACCGCCGGGCAGTCGGGCCTCCGCGTGCGGCTGCTGTTCGGAGCCGTCGGGGAAGTCGAAGCCGAGGCGGCGGTAGAACGGGACGGCGGCGGTCATGTCGGAGACGATCAGGCCGATGGCGTCGAATCGTGGGCTCATGCGTCGACGCTAGGCGGGGTGGGGCGGCGGTGTCTTGAAGAAAACGGACATCCGGGTGGGCGGGCGCATCGGCCTGTGCGGTTCGGGTGACTGACTCAGTCGAAGGTGACCGGTCCGTGGGGTGTGTCGACCGTGAACCTCATGCCCAACGGGCCCTCGGACAGCGGGAGTCCGACGTCCAGTGCGGCCAGCAGCGGGCGTAGTTCGTCGGGGTCCGGGGCGGTGGCGGTGAGCCCGAGCAGCGGCGTCACCGGCAGCCCGGACGCCGCGGGGTGGGGCGAGTCGCCCCAGTCGATCAGGAACGGGACCAGGCCCGACGGGTGCGCGTCCGCGCCGTCCGTGAGCCGCCAGCTCAGCAGCGTGCCGTCGGGTGTGCGGCGGCTCATGGCGTGCGCGGGGCCGGGGTCGTAGCCGCGCGCGCGGGCGGCGGCGATCGTGGCGTCCAGATCGGCCGGGCGGATCGCCCAGGTGACCGTACGCGGCACGGGCAGCACATCGACGGCGAACGCGCGTGGACCTTCGTGTCCCGACTGCTCGGGGTCGGGACCGATGATCTCCAGGTAGGCCGAACCGCCCAGTGACACCAGGTGGTTGCGGGTGCCCAGCCCGACGTGGACGCCGCCGGGGGCGGGTGTCACGCCGGTGCGGCGGGCGAAGTCGGCGACGGTGCCCGCCAGATCGGGCGTCGCGAGGACGAGGTGGTCGAGCTGTGCGGGAATCGTGTTCATCGGGGCCGAGGCTACGCACCCCGGCGCCTGAACGGGCGCGTATGGCTGGTTGTGTGCGCCTCGGGAGGGGTGGTGGTGAGTGGGGGCGGGCGCTTCGGTGCCGGTGCCGGTGCCGGTGCCGGTGCCGGTGGCGGGTGCGGTTGCGGTTGTGGTGTCGGCACCGAAGCGGGGCTTCTCCCCTAGCGCGCCAGGACCACCAGCGCGTCGCCGTCGGGGCGTTCGCCCGTGCGGTCGCTGGGGAGGCCCTGGAGTTCGCCGTTCACCACCATCGCCGTCGAACCGCCGCCGTCGAGGTTGAGGGCGTTCACCGCGCCGAGGCTGCGCATGACCTCCGCCGTCTCGGCGATCGTCATGCCCACACTGTGGCCGGGGCGGCGGCCGTCCACCGTGAGCAGGACGATCCGCCCGTTCGCGGTGACCCCGGCCGCGGTGCGCGGGGCACGCTGGAGGTACCAGCCGTTGTACAGGGCGGCGCGGTCCGCGCCCTGGATGTCCTCGGGGCTCCAGCCGTCCCGCACCGGGTCGAGGACCACCTGGCCGTTCCGCAGCAGCAGCGGGCCGCCGTTGATCACCGACGTCCTCGACGTCAGCGGCACCCCCGACCCGGTGTCCACGTCCGCCACCGACTTCCGCAGCGTCAGCACCGCCCCGACCCGGGCCTGGGCGCGCAGCCAGTCGGCCCCGCTGCCGGTCCCCTGGACGACCATGCCCCCCGCGGGCACGGCACCGCCGCGGACGGACCGTACCGCGGTCACCTTCCCGGTGGCGTCCAGCGTGGCCTGGAAGCCGGGTCCCTCCGGCGCGCTCGTGCCGAACTTCGGCGTGACGACGATCAGTTCGTTGAGATTGCCGCAGGTGTAGTCGTGCGCGGGGCGGGTGAAGGGGGTGGCCGTCCCGACGCCCCCGCAGTTCACGATCAGCCCCGCCTGGCGGTTGAGTCCGGTCACCAGCCGCGCCGTGCCGGTCGCCGTGTGAAGCGTGATCCTCGTGCTCAGCCGCCGCACCGCCGCCCGCTTCCCGGACTCGCTCGGGAGAACCAGCGCGGGCCGGCCGTTCACCGCCTCCGAGACGAGGTCCCCGCCGACCACCGAGATGCCCGCGAGGTCCCCGTCCGTGCCGGCCAGCCACGGGCCCGGCGTCGTGCGGTCGCTGCCGATGACGAAGAAGCCGCCGTTCACCGCGGCGAGCGCTCCGGTGCGCCGCGCCGTCTCGCTCGTGGTCTCGCGGCCCGGCACGATCCCGTTCGACAGCTCCGAACGCATCCGGCCGGTGAACCGGGTGGGGTCGATCACCAGCACGTCCAGGGACCACGGGCCGGTCGTACCGTGCCCGTCCTCGCCGGTGTACTGCACACTCCCGGTCAGGCCCGCGGCCACCATCTCCGTCCTGGCCGTGTCCGCCTCGGCCCGGTCCGTGAACCGGCCGACCCGCACCATCCAGCCCAGCGGCCGGTCGAGCGGGCCCCGCGGGTCGGGACCGGCCGTCGCGTCCCGCCGCGGCTCGTAACCCGCCGCGCGGACCGCCGCCTCCAGCTCGGCGACCTCCTGCTCGTTCGTGCCCACACCGACCGTGACGGTCCAGAAGTCCTCCGCCGACGTCTGTCCCCGCTCGATCGACACCTGGGTGATCCCGTCGGCGAGCTGCCGGGAGGTCCGGGTCTCCGGCAGCGGGCCCGGGCCGAGCGGCAGTTCGTCGGTGCCCGCCGCCTCGCCGCCCTGCGCGGCGGACGGAATCCCCGCCAGACAGGTCGCGAACGCGAGGGTGGCCAGGGCGGCGGCCAGCGCCCGTCCCCTGGTCGGGACGGGGGCCGAACGGATCTTCATCGGGTGGGCCTCTCCACTACGGTCGTCGGGCTGCGACCGAGCAGGATATGCGGGCCCTGCCTGGGACTTTGCGGCGACCCTCCGGTTTGCCTCGTGTTCGAAGGGTGTGTGGTCCCGGTGGTCCTGGGATTACCTCCAGTGGGCTAATCGCCGTACGGAATAGACGCGGGCGATGTGATGCTCTGATGTTGACGAGCCTCGCGAAGGGCTGGTGGGCGCATGAGAGCGGACCAGGCGCAACCCGTGGTGATGACGCCCTACGGCGCCGTGCGCGGCCGGTACGACAACGGCGTCGCCGTCTTCCGGGGCATTCCCTACGCCGCTCCGCCCTTCGGGGCCCGCCGGTTCCGGCCGCCGGAGCCGCCCGAGCCCTGGGCCGGGGTGCGGGACGCCGGCGCCTTCGGGCCCACCGCGCCGAAACCGCCCTACTCCGAGGCCTTCGCGCAGTACCTGTCCGATCCCGTGGTGGGCGGTGAGGACTGCCTCAACCTGAACGTCTGGACCCCCGAACCCGGTCCCGGCGCACGGCTGCCCGTCCTTGTATGGCTGCACGGCGGCGCGCTGACCCGCGGGTCCTCCGCGGTGCCCGTGTACGACGGGCGGGCCTTCGCTCGGGACGGCGTGGTCGTCGTCTCCGTCAACTACCGCCTCGGTGTCGAGGGCTACGGCCTGTTCCCCGACGCCCCCGCCAACGCCGGGCTGCGCGATCAGCTCGCCGCGCTCCGGTGGGTCCACCACACCGTCGCGGCCTTCGGCGGCGACCCCGGGCGGGTGACCCTCGCCGGGCAGTCCGCCGGGGCCATCAGCATCGGCGCGCTCATCGCCGCCCCCCAGGCCCAGGGGCTGTTCCGGCGGGCCGTCCTCCAGAGCGGGTCGCCCGAGGCCAGTGAACGCGACAAGGTGCGGCGGATGGTGCGGCGGATGGCCGCCCGGCTGAAGGTGCCCGCCACGGCCGAGGCCTTCGCGGAGGTCGACCGGGCGCTGCTGCTCCGCACCCAGGGGGAGGCCGGGCGGCTCAGCAGTCCCGTGCTGGGCGGGCCCGCCTTCGGGATCGTCGTCGACGGGGACCTCGTGCCGCGCGATCCGCTGGAGGCGCTGGTCGACGGGTCGGTCGCGGTGGGCGCCGAGCTGATGGTGGGATGGACCCGGGACGAGTACCGGCTGTGGCTGGTGCCCGGCGGGCTGCTGGAGCGGGTCGACCGGCTCGGCGCGGTCGCGCTCGCCGGGGCGCGGGCCCGGTGCCGGTGCGGGCCGGAGGTGACCCGCGGCTACCGGGCGCTGCTCCCGGAGGCGGGGACGGCCGAGGTCGTCGGGCAGATGGTGACCGACCGTCTGCTGCGGGTGCCGTTGTCCCGGCTGGCGGGGGCTCGGGCCGGTTCGTCGTACGTCTACGAGTTCGCCTGGCCCTCTCGGCTGCCGGACCTCGGGGCGTGTCACGCGCTGGAGCTGGGGTTCGTGTTCGACACGGGGGACGCCCGGGACGCGGTGAAACTGGCGGGGGAGGGGGCGCCGGGGGAGTTGGCGGGGGCGATGCACGGGGCGTGGATGCGGTTCGTGCGGGACGGGGACCCTGGGTGGGAGGCGTGGGACGACTCCCATCCGGTGCGGGTGTTCGGCGAGGAGCCGGAGGGCGGTGGCGGCGGTGTGCTGGCGCCGCGGACCGTGTTCGGGCATCGGGACGAGGCGCTGGCGTTGTGGGAGGGGGCGGGGGCGGGAGATGTGGAAGTCTCGGAGGGAGACGCGATCCTGTTGCGGGGGGCGGAACTCCGGGCGGTGATCAGCCGGTTGCGCCGGTCGGCCACGGTGCGGCGGCATTGACGGTGGCCGGTGTCGGTGCCGGTGCCGGTGCCGTGCCTGCGGCGGCTTGTCGGCGGGGGCGCCTGCGGTTGGTGGGTGGTGCGGGGGGGGGGGGGGGGGGGGGGGGGGGGGGGGGGGGGGGGGGGGGGGGGGGGGGGGGGGGGGGGGGGGGGGGGGGGGGGG
>NZ_JBVJGZ010000028.1:0-14260 GCF_055587025.1 Streptomyces sp. NPDC048600
CCCCCCCCCCCCCCCCCCCCCCCCCCCCCCCCCCCCCCCCCCCCCCCCCCCCCCCCCCCCCCCCCCCCCCCCCCCCCCCCCCCCCCCCCCCCCGGCGCAGGTCAGAAGGGGTGAACCCGTCCCCGTTTCCGTAGGCCCTGTGGGACTCGAACCCACAACCAATGGATTAAAAGTCCACTGCTCTGCCAATTGAGCTAAGGGCCCTGGCGATGTTGCCTCCCCGAGCATAGCCGGACGTGGCCGAGTCTCCGATCGGGTATCGGTGACCCGGCCACGTCGCGGTCGGGAAAGGTCAGGGATCGACCGGTTCGGGGCGGCCCGCTCGGGCGGCCGTCCAGGCGATGGTCCGTTCGTGGTCAGGGTTGAGGAACCAGTGCCGGGCGGAGGCCAGCCACCAGGTGGCGGCGAAGCCGAGGACGACCAGGACGGCGACCGGGGCGTAGTTGAACGTCTCCCAGGTGACCGGGGAGACCTGCGGCAGCATGAACAGCACGGTGATCACGCCGACCCAGGCCACCGCCACCACGCCGACCACGCCCGACCAGCGGCCCAGATGCCATGGCCCCCGCTCGAACGCGTCGCCCTTGCGCACCCGCAGCAGGGTCGGGATGACGTAGGCGATGTAGAGACCGATCACGGCGATCGAGGTCACCGCCGCGTAGGCCGTCACATTGATCAGGTACGGCAGTCCCAGCGCGAGGGCGGAGAGCGCGGCCAGCCAGACCGCCGCCACGGGGGTGCGCGTACGCGGGCTCACGGTGTGCCAGACGTGCGAGTACGGCAGCGCGCCGTCGCGCGAGAAGGCGTAGATCATCCGGCTGTTGGCCGTCACCGAGGCCATGCCGCAGAACAGCTGCGCGCCGATCACCACGAGCAGCAGCAGCTTGCCCGCGGTCGCGCCGAGACCGTCGAGCAGGATCTGCGCGGGCGGCGCGCCGGTCGGGGAGGTGCGGGCCCCGTCGTAGGACTGGATGGCGAAGGTGAAGCCGAGCAGGAGCACGAACCCGGCGATCCACGAGGTCCAGATGGACCGCACGATGCCTTTCGGGCCCGCGGTGGAGGCGTCGTGCGTCTCCTCGGTCATATGGGCGGAGGCGTCGTAGCCGGTGAAGGTGTACTGGGCCATGAGCAGCCCGAGCAGCACCACGTATGTCCCGCTGCTCCAGCCGGTGTTGTTCACGAACTCGCCGAAGACGAAGGACGCGGACCGGTGCTCGTCGGGTACGAAGGTCAGCGCGCCGACGATCACCACGACACCCACGACGTGCCACCACACGCTGATGTTGTTCAGCAGCGCGACGATCCGCACGCCGAAGGTGTTCAGCAGGCCGTGCAGCACCAGGATCGCGGCGAAGAGCAGGATCGTCCGCCCGGGGGTCACCTCGAAGCCGAACTGGAGGTTCAGGTACGCCCCGAGGAAGGACGCGGCCCCGAAGTCGATGCCCGCGGTGACGGCCACCTGGCCCAGGACGTTGAACCAGCCCGTGAACCACGCCCAGGCGGCGGCCGAGCGCGGTGGCGCGAGCCGGTGCGCCCAGAAGTACAGGCCCGCCGAGGTCGGGTAGGCCGAGCAGATCTCGGCCATGGCCAGCCCGACGAACAGGGTCATCAGGCCGACGGCGACCCATCCCCAGGTGATCACGGCCGGCCCGCCGGTGTTCATCCCGAACAGGTACAGCGTCAGACACCCCGACAGCACCGAGATGATCGTGAACGACACCGCGTAGTTGGAGAACGCCGACATCCGGCGCGCGAGCACCTGCGTGTAGCCGAGCTGGGCCAGCCGTTCCTCGTCCGACGGCCCGCTCTCTCTGGCGTCATCTGTCATGCCCCCAGCAATTCCCTCACCAGGGGCGTGACATGCGTCACAGTTGGCTAAAAGAGGCCCTTGTAGCCCTGCCAGCCGGTCGCGATCTTCACGCGCGCGGTGAAGGACCCTGTGCCGGTACCGGCCTGGCGGTACAGATTGCCCGCGGTGTCGCGCGCGACCAGGTCGTTCTTCCCGTCGCCGGTGATGTCACCGACGCCGACGACCGCGTTGTACGGCACGCCCCAGTTCGAGAACACCTTCACCCGGGCCTTCAGCGTTCCCCGTCCGGTGCCGTCGTAGCGCCACAGGTTCCCGGCCCTGTCGCGGGCCAGTACGTCACCGATGCCGTCGCCGGTGAGGTCACCCGCGCCGACGACCTTCGTGTAGATGTTCCAGCCGGACGCGAGCCTGACACCCGCCTTGAGCTTCCCGGCGCCGTCGTTGGCGAACACGTACATGTCACCCGTCGACGCCTTGCGCACGAGCAGGTCGGTGCGGCCGTCACCGGTGAGATCCCCCGGGGCGGTGAGGACGTCGTAGGCCTTCCAGCCGGTGCCGAGCGAGGCGTGGCTGTTCGACGGGCCGTAGGAGGAGCCGCACCTGCCCGTGTACCGGCGCAGTTCGCCGTTCGGCATGCGCATCAGCATCTCCGCACAGCGGTCCTTGCCCATCTCGCCGAAGGGGACGGCGACGGTTCCGGCGGGCCAGCCGGAAGCGCTGTACCTCCAGTCGAAGGTGCCCTTGCCGTGGGTGTAGTGCAGGCTCAGGGCTCCCGCGGAGTTGAGGGTGGCCAGTTCACCGAAGCTGTATCCGCCCTGGTCGTGATGACCCTGGAGCCCGCCGCCGTACCCGATCGACCCGCCCGTGGTGTACGTGCCCGCGCCCTCGGCGGCGACGGCCTTCAGGCTCCAGGTCTTCCGCCCGTTGTACAGGTACGTTCCCGCGTCCGACTTCAGGTCCCAGCTCAGATCGACGGCCGCGCCGCTGCCCTTGATCGTGCGCTGCACCCTCCCCTGGGCGTCCTTGACGGTGAAGGTCCAGGCGGCGGGCTTGCTGAGCTGCCAGTAGCTGTCCCAGACGCTCACGCCATCGCGGCCGCTCGCGTCCACGCTGTCACCGCCCAGTACCGCATCGATCCTGGCCAGGGACTGCGACGGCACTCCGCTCTGCACGATCCGGATCGTGCTGTCCGGCCCGACGTAGGCGATGTCGCCGCCGAACTTGTCCACCGCCCAGGTCAGCCGCCGCTGGTCCGCGGTGGTCCCCGCGGGAACCTCGGCGATCGCGCGCGCGGGCGCCGCGGTGCCCGTGTGGTAATCCGTCAGCATCAGCTTGCCCGCCGCCCGGTCGTGCTGGACGAGGTAGCCGTCGCCGATCATCGCCCTGCCGGAGGGCACCTTGACGTTCTTCCCGGCCGTCCGGTCGTACACGCCCGCGGCACCGGAGACTCCGCAGTTCCAGTAGATCCAGCGGCCGACGACCTGGAGCTCCTTGACCGTGCAGGGCGCACCCGTGGAGACCGTCCGCACGGTCCTCCGCGTGACCAGGTCGTACGCCGTGACGGTGCCGTTGCCCGTGCCGGGCGTCCACAGCGCCGAACCCCACACCGAGGCGGCGGTGATCGAACGCGTCCGCCGCACGTCCGTCCAGTAGTAGTGGTCCACGTCGTCGACGTACTGCTTGCCGGTGGAGGCGGCGTTGTAGACGTAGTAGCGGCCCGTCGCGTCCACGAACCGGCCTCCGGTGACGACCGGCTCGTCCGTACTGCTGAGGGTGTTCTCGCTCAGGTGGATCTGCGCCACCTGCTTGCCGTCGGGCTGTTCCATGAACGCCCCGACCCAGCCGTTGCCGAAGGTGCGCAGCGGCACGCAGCCCCTCGGCCCGGACTCGCAGGGCACCCGCTGAAGATGGGAGCCTTCGGCCAGCGCGTCGGCGTAGCCACGGTGGGTCTTCTCCAGCACCGTCGTGCCGTCGGCGGACAGCCTGCGGCCGACCACCCACTGGTACCCGCTGGGTGTGTTCTCCACCGTGCTCAGAAATCCGCCGGCGTAGTCGATCCCCCACACCCCGTCCGTCTGGATCGGTGTGAGCGTGGGCTCCGCGGCCGCCGGGCCCGCGGTGGTCAGCGAACCGGCGCCGAGTGCGGCCAGGCCCACCAGAGTGAACGCGATCCGGCCACGCCGGACCGCCGAAGTGCGCGTGCGTGCACGCGAGGTCACGGGTCCCTCCCCAGGGAAAGTGAGAAAGGCATGGCGGTCGAAGACGGCTTCGTGCCCGACCGATTCGTCGCGCGGCCGCGTCGCTTCTTCTGCCCCTCAGGCCCCGCAACTCCATGCGAACCAAAGGATGTTAACAACCGCCCCACGAAAGACGCAGGGAATGGCCGAGGGCCCGTACGACCGGAGTCGTACGGGCCCTCGGGAGGCGAGCCTCACTCAGTCGGCGTCAGCCGTTGCGCTTCCAGCGCGGCTTGTCCTCGCGGCGGCCGAAGGAGGAGGAGCCGGTGCCGCGGTGGTCGTCACGGCGGCCGTGGGGACGCTCGTGGCCGCCGGAACGGAAGCCGGGGCGGTCGCCCTGGCGGTCGCGGTTGAAGGGACGGTCGCTGCCGCGGTGACCACCGCGGTCGTCACGGCGCTCGAACGAACGGCCGCCACGGTCGTCACGGTTGAAGCCGCCCCGGTCGTCACGGCGCTCGAACGAACGGCCGCCACGGTCGTCACGGTTGAAGCCACCGCGGTCGTCACGACGCTCGAACGAACGGCCACCGCGGTCGTCGCGGCGCTCGAAGGAGCGACCGCCACGGTCGTCACGGTTGAAGGAACGGCCACCGCGGTCGTCACGACGCTCGAAGCCACGCTCACCGCGGTCGCGGTTGAAGCCGCCGCGGTCGTCCCGGTCACGGTTGAAGCCACCGCGGTCGTCACGGCGCTCGAACGAACGGCCGCCACGGTCGTCACGGTTGAAGGAACGGCCACCACGGTCGTCACGACGCTCGAACGAACGACCGCCACGGTCGTCACGGTTGAAGGAACGGCCACCACGGTCGTCACGGTTGAAGGAACGGCCACCACGGTCGTCGCGGTCGCGGTTGAACGGACGGCGCTCCTCGCGCTCGGTGCGCTCCGCCGGGGCCGCCTCGGCGGCGTCCCGCGCGGCCGGCTGCTCCGGCACGGAGACGTCGGCGACGGCCACGGCCGCCTCGGCGGCAGCGGCGACCGCGGCCTCCGGGTCCTCGCCGCGCTCACGGGCGGCACGGGCCACGAGACGGTCGGCCTCCTCGCGCAGCTCGGTCGCACGGCGCTGGGCACGCTCCAGCTGCTTGGTCAGGTGGGCGACGTCACGCTCGGCGTGCGAGGCGGCGTTGCCCGCCGACTCGGCCTGGACCTCGGTCATCGACCGGGCACCGGTGATCTCGGCGACCTCCGGCTCGAAGGCGCCGGCGCCCTGGATGATGTGGCGCGAGGCATCCACGCCCGCGTCCTCCATCAGACGGAAGATCTGGCGGCGCTGGTGCGGCAGGGCCAGCGAGACGACCGTGCCGGTGCGGCCGGCGCGGGCCGTACGGCCGGCGCGGTGCAGGTAGTCCTTGTGGTCACCGGCCGGGTCCACGTTCATCACGAGGTCGATGCCGTCGACGTGGATACCGCGCGCGGCGACGTCGGTGGCGACCAGGACGTTGACGTAACCGTCCTTGAAGTCGGCCAGCGTGCGGGTGCGCGCGCCCTGGGTCATGCCGCCGTGCAGCGCGTCGGCCTTCACGCCCGCCTCGCGCAGCTGCTCGGCGACCCGGTCGGCGCCCAGCTGGGTGCGGACGAAGATGATCGTGCGGCCCTTGCGGGAGGCGATCGCGGCGGTGACCGGCGCCTTGTCCTTGGGCTTCACGACGAAGATGTGGTGGGACATGGTCGTCACCGCGCCCTGCGCCGCGTCCACCTCGTGCGAGACGGGCTCGTTCAGGTAGCGGTCGACGAGGGTCTGGATCTCGTTCTCCATGGTCGCGGAGAAGAGCATCCGCTGGCCGCCCGCCGGAACCTGGTCCAGCAGCTCGGTGACCTCGGGCAGGAAGCCCAGGTCGGACATCTGGTCGGCCTCGTCGAGAACGGCGATCTGCACGTCCTCCAGGGAGCAGGCGCCGCGGTTGATGATGTCGCGCAGTCGGCCCGGGGTGGCGACGAGGATGTCGACGCCGCGCTCCAGGGCGTAGATCTGGTTGCCCATCGAGGTGCCGCCGCAGACGACCTTCATCTTCAGGCCGACGACGTCGCCGTAGGGCTGGAGGGCGTCCGCCACCTGCATGGCCAGCTCACGCGTCGGCGTGAGGATGATGGCGCGGGGGCGCTTCTTCTCGGTGCGGCCGCCGGCCAGCGAGGCCAGGGTGGGCAGACCGAAGGAGAGGGTCTTGCCGGAGCCGGTGCGGCCACGGCCGAGGATGTCCTTGCCGGCCAGGGCGTCCGGGATGGTCGCGGCCTGGATCGGGAAGGGGGTGGTCACGCCGTTCTGTGCGAGCTTGCGCACGACGCCCTCGGGCAGACCGAGGTCCGCGAAGGTCGTCTCGGGAGCCTCGGGGGTCTCGGAGGCCTCGGCCTCGACGACGACCTCTTCGAGGTTCTCGGGCAGGACGGCGTGATCAGAACTGGAAATGGACATGCGTATGCGAAACCTTCCGGAGTCTCATCGGCACGCGCCCGTCAACTCCGTGATTCGCATACGACCGCCTCAATGCGGTCCGCCACGACAAGAGAGAGTACGCGCCACACGGCGCGCTCTGCTGTGGCGCCGGGCAAATGGGATCAAACGATCTACCACCATACGCACCCACCACCCCTCAAGGCAAACCGACCCCTTCCCTCGCAGGTCAGCGCCCTGGAGCCCCTTCTACGCGGGTGACCCCGCCGCCGGTGCGGGCTCCCTCGACTCCAGCTGCGGACCCGGCTCCGGATGCGCCGACGACGAGGGCTCGGCCTCCGTCGGCGTCGGAGAGGCGGGCGGTTCGGGCGACACGGGCGGCGGCTCGGGCGACGGCACCACCACCGACGGCGACGGCACGCCCGGCTCCGGCGGGCCCCCGGGCTCCGGCACACCCGGCCGGTCGGGACGCCCCGGCCGCGCGGGCGCCGACGCGGACGCCGACGCGCTCCCGGACGGCGACACCGAGGGCGACGCCGACCCCTCCGGCCCTCCTCTGCCCCCGCCCTTGGGCCGCGGATCCTCCGCGCCGCCCGCCGCACCGCCGTACCCGGCGCCCGCCGCGTCCGGCGCCACCGCGCCGTCCCCGGGAGCCCCGGCACCGCGCTCACCTGCGGAATGCCCGGGGTGCGGGCGCCCGCCGTCGTCCTCCCCCACGCTCATACAACCGGCGGCGGCCGCGACGGCCACGACCGTGGCGGCCAGGCGGACAGGAACGTACAAGGGGCGCACGGGCAGCCACCTCCGAGGACACGGAACGACGTCACGCTGCCCAACTCCCGCCGCCCGCGCGAGGACACGCCAGGCTCAGCCGTAACCGAGCGCGTGCAGCCGGGCGTCGTCGATCCCGAAGTGGTGTGCGATCTCGTGCACCACGGTGATCTCGGTCTCCGTGACGACGTCGTCGCGCGACTCGCACATCCGCAGCGTCGGCCCCCGGTAGATCGTGATCCGGTCCGGCAGCACCCCCGCGTACCACTCGCCACGCTCGGTCAGCGGAGTCCCCTCGTAGAGCCCGAGCAGCTCCGGATCGTCCGCCGGCGGCTCGTCCTCGACGAACACGGCGACGTTGTCCATCAGCCGCGTCAGCTCCGGCGGAATCCGGTCGAGCGCCTGAGCGACCAGTTCCTCGAACTCCTCGCGTGTCATCTCCAGCACACGGCCATTGTCCGGTACGACACCCCCGTACGGGACTCCCCCGGGCGACCCGTCCGCCACCCGTCCGGCACCGGCGCCCGGCGCATACGGCGGCGCACCCCCGGGCATACGCGCCCAATGGCCCGCCGCACCGAAGCCCCGACCCGCCTCGAACCCCACGACCGGCCAGGCCCCTGGCTGCGCGGCCTCGGGCTGTGCGCCGTGGTCCTCGTCGGCGCCTGGCTCGGCCTGCTGGTCGTCGGCAGCGTCCGCGTCCCGGTCGGCCCGATGGACACGACCATGACGCTGCGTCCCTCCCTCAACGGCGGCACGAAGATCAACGTCTCCCCGCTGGGCGCCCTCGAACTCGACAGCCACACCGCGCCCGTGCGCCTCGACGTCAACGTCGACCAGCTCGACCCCGTGCGCGCCCAGGCCCTGGTCGACCACCCCGAGCGGCTCTCCGGACTCCAGGACGAGGTCGCCGACGACGTCGGCACCGGCACCCTCGACCTCGCCGTGCGCTCCGGCGTCGCCGTCGTCACCGGCGCCACCGCCCTCGGCCTGGCCGTCTACCGCCGCCCCCGCCGCGCCCTCGCCGCCGGCGGCCTCGCCCTCGCGCTGCTCGCGGCCTCGGGCGGCACGGCGTACGCCACCTGGAACCCCAAGTCCGTCCTGGAGCCGCGCTTCTCCGGCCTGCTCACCTCGGCGCCCTCACTGGTCGGCAACGCGCGCAGCATCGTCACCGAGTTCGACGTCTACCAGAAGGAACTCGCCCGCCTGGTCACCAACGTCACCAAGCTCTACGACGCCACCTCCACGCTCCCGGTCTACGCACCCGACCCCTCCACGATCCGGGTCCTGCACGTCTCGGACATCCATCTCAACCCCGCGAGCTGGAAGATCATCGCCTCGCTGGTGGAGCAGTACGACGTGAACGTCGTCGTCGACACCGGCGACACCATGGACCACGGCACGGCCGCCGAGAACGGCTTCCTGGACCCGGTCGAGGACCTCGCGGCGCCCTATGTCTGGGTCCGCGGCAACCACGACTCCCGTGGCACCCAGCGCCATCTGGAGGGCCTGAGGAACGCGTACGTCCTGGACGACGGCCGGGCGAGGACGGTCGCGGGGCTGCGCTTCGCGGGCATCGGCGACCCGCAGTTCACCCCGGACCGCTCGGCGAAGCCCGGCGCGGACGCGACGCAGGAGCTGGCGGGCGCCCGCCTGGCCTCGGCCCTGCGCGACCAGCGCGCGGCGGGCACGCCGGTCGACGTGGCGCTCGTCCACGAGCCCTCGGCGGCCCGCGAGACGGACGGCGAGGTCCCCCTCGTCCTGTCCGGGCACCTGCACCGCCAGGACACGGAGGTGCTGCGCCTCGGCACCAGGCTGCGCGTGGAGGGCTCCACGGGCGGCAGCGGCCTGCGCGCGATCGAGGGCGAGCACCCCGACCCGATCGAGGCGTCGATCCTGTACTTCGACCGCGAGACCCGCCGGCTCCAGGCCTGGGACGCGATCCGTCTGGGCGGTCTCGGCCTCACCACGGCCGAGGTCAGCCGGCACCTCCCCGAGGAGAACAGCCCCGGCGCGACACCCTCCCCGTCCACCCGCCCGTAAACCGTTTTGGCGATACCTCCCCGCATCCCATATGCTTCTCACGTCCCCGAGGCGCTGCGAAGCGCCCAGGCGGGCCGATAGCCCTCATCGTCTAGCGGCCTAGGACGCCGCCCTTTCAAGGCGGTAGCACGGGTTCGAATCCCGTTGGGGGCACGCAAGAACGTGTGCGACACTGTCGTACGCCGACTTGGTCCTGTGGAGCAGTTTGGAGTGCTCGCCACCCTGTCAAGGTGGAGGCCGCGGGTTCAAATCCCGTCAGGACCGCTGAGGTTTCCCCGGAAACCTCGTGGCTGGGTAGCTCAGTTGGTACGAGCGATCGCCTGAAAAGCGATAGGTCGCCGGTTCGACCCCGGCCCCAGCCACAACGAGAGCCCCGATCCCCGGATCGGGGCTCTTTTGTTCCGAGACGACGGGGGACGTTGTGGGCCGGAGTGAGGGCAGGGCGGGCGAGGTCGAGCGGTCGCGGGCCCGGTACGGGTTGCAGGCCGTCCTGGGGAGCAATCTGGCGATCGTCGCCGTGGCGCTGTTCGGGGTGTGGCGGATCGACGGGGAACCGGCGGTCGTCGTGGGGGTGCTGACCACCGCGTTCACCGCGATCAGCGGAGTGACCACCGCGTATCTCGGCATCAAGGCGGTGTCGAACACCGCGCAGAACATGGCACTGGCCGGCGCCCCCAGGCCGGCGCCGGAACCCGCGCCCGCCGCCGCACCGCCCGCGCCCCGCACCGGCGAGGTATCGGGCGGCTGACCTGCGCCGAAGGGGCGGGGGCAAAAGCGTTCGCCACGGATTTGGCGGGGATGAGATCCTGGATCGCGTATGTCTACGCAGCCTGCCCCCGCCCTCGGCTCCCTCGCCTCCCGACTGACCGAGCTGTCCCTGCGCGATGCGCACCGGCTCGGCCGGAGGCTGGAGGGTGCGCGAAAGATCCGTAAGCCGGAGGCCCGGACCGCCGTTCTCGCCGAGATCGAGACCGAGGTCGCCACGGCCGAGGAACGGATGGCCCGACGACGCGCCCGCCTGCCCGGGGTGACCTACCCCGAGCAGCTGCCCGTCAGCCAGAAGAAGGACGAGATCGCCACGGCCATCCGCGACCACCAGGTCGTGATCGTGGCCGGTGAGACCGGATCCGGAAAGACCACCCAGATCCCGAAGATCTGTATGGAGCTCGGCCGGGGCGTGCGCGGCATGATCGGGCACACCCAGCCCCGGCGCATCGCGGCGCGCACGGTCGCCGAGCGGGTCGCCGAGGAGCTGCGGACACCGCTCGGCGAGGCGGTCGGCTGGAAGGTGCGGTTCACCGACCAGGTGAACCCGGACGCCACCTTCGTGAAGCTGATGACGGACGGCATCCTGCTCGCGGAGATCCAGACGGACCGCGAGCTGCGCGCCTACGACACGATCATCATCGACGAGGCCCACGAGCGGTCCCTCAACATCGACTTCCTGCTCGGCTATCTGGCGCAGCTGCTGCCGAAGCGGCCCGATCTGAAGGTCGTCATCACCTCGGCGACCATCGACCCGGAGCGGTTCTCCCGGCACTTCTCGGACGCGCCGATCGTCGAGGTCAGCGGCCGTACGTATCCCGTGGAGGTGCGTTACAGGCCGCTGCTGGAGGAGGATTCCGAGGACGCCGACCGCGACCAGATCACCGCGATCACCGACGCCGTCGAGGAGCTGATGGGCGAGGGGAAGGGCGACATCCTCGTCTTCCTCTCCGGTGAGCGGGAGATCCGCGACACGGCGGACGCGCTCACGAAGAAGCAGTACCGCTTCACCGAGGTGCTGCCGCTGTACGCGCGGCTGTCGCACGCCGAGCAGCATCGCGTCTTCCAGCCGCACACGGGCCGCAGGATCGTTCTGGCGACCAACGTCGCCGAGACCTCGCTGACCGTCCCGGGCATCAAGTACGTCATCGACCCCGGCTTCGCGAGGATCTCCCGCTACAGCCACCGCACCAAGGTGCAGCGGCTGCCGATCGAGGCGGTCTCCCAGGCCAGCGCCAACCAGCGCAAGGGCCGCTGCGGGCGTACCTCCGACGGCGTGTGCATCCGGCTGTACTCCGAGGACGACTTCCTCGCGCGGCCGGAGTTCACGGACGCGGAGATCCTGCGGACGAACCTGGCGTCCGTCATCCTGCAGATGACCGCGGCCGGGCTCGGCGACATCGAGAAGTTCCCCTTCATCGACCCGCCGGACCACCGCAACATCCGCGACGGTGTGCAGCTGCTCCAGGAGCTGGGCGCGCTGGACCCGGCGGAGAAGGACCCGCGCAAGCGGCTCACCCAGACGGGCCGCAAGCTCGCCCAGCTGCCGGTCGACCCGCGGCTCGCCCGCATGGTGCTGGAGGCCGACCGCAACGGCTGCGTCCGCGAGGTCATGGTCATAGCCGCCGCCCTGTCCATCCAGGACCCGCGCGAGCGGCCCGCGGAGAAGCAGGCCCAGGCGGACCAGCAGCACGCCCGCTTCAAGGACGAGACCAGTGACTTCCTGGCGTACCTGAACCTGTGGCGGTACGTGCGCGAGCAGCAGAAGGAGCGGGGCTCCAGCGCGTTCCGCCGGATGTGCAAACAGGAGTACCTGAACTTCCTGCGCATCCGCGAATGGCAGGACATCTACAGCCAGCTGCGCACGGTCGCCAAGCAGATGGGCATCCACCTCAACGAGGAGGACGCGCCGGGCGACCGCATCCATGTCTCCCTTCTCGCCGGCCTGCTGTCGCACATCGGCATGAAGGACGTGAAGGACGGCAACAAGAACGAGTATCTGGGCGCCCGCAGCGCCAAGTTCGCGGTCTTCCCCGGCTCGGCGCTGTTCCGCAAGCAGCCGCGTTTCGTGATGTCGGCGGAGCTGGTGGAGACCTCCCGCCTCTGGGCGCGCGTCAACGCGAAGATCGAGCCGGAGTGGGTCGAGCCGCTGGCCGGCCATCTGCTCAAGCGCACGTACAGCGAACCGCACTGGGAGAAGGACCAGGCGGCCGTGATGGCGTACGAGAAGGTCACGCTGTACGGCGTCCCGATCGTGGTCCAGCGCAAGGTGAACTACGGCCGGATCGACGCCGAGGTCTCGCGCGAGCTGTTCATCCGCAACGCGCTGGTCGAGGGCGACTGGCGCACGCACCACAAGTTCTTCGCCGACAACCGCAGACTCCTCAGCGAGGTCGAGGAGTTGGAGCACCGGGCGCGGCGCCGGGACATCGTCGTCGACGACGAGACGCTGTTCGACTTCTACGAGCAGCGGGTGCCCGAACACGTGGTGTCCGGGGCGCACTTCGACTCCTGGTGGAAGCGCAAGCGGCAGGAGCAGCCGGAGTTCCTGGACTTCGAGCGGGCGATGCTGATCCGTGAGTCGGCGGAGGCGGTCACCAAGGACGACTATCCGGACTCGTGGCGGCAGGGGCAGCTGAAGTTCCGGGTGACGTACCAGTTCGAGCCGGGCGCCGACGCGGACGGTGTGACGGTGCACATCCCGCTCCAGGTGCTGAACCAGGTCGAGGACGAGGGCTTCGACTGGCAGATCCCCGGTCTGCGGGAGGAGCTGGTGACCGAGCTGATCCGCTCGCTCCCGAAGCCGATCCGCCGCCATTACGTGCCGGCGCCGAACTTCGCCAAGCGGTTCCTGGACACGGCCGTGCCGTTGCAGGAGCCGCTGACGGTGACGATGGCGCGTGAGCTGAAGCGGATGGTCGGGGTGCCGTTCGAGGCGGACGACTTCGACCGGGCGAGGGTGCCGGACCATCTGCGCGTCACCTTCCGGATCGTGGACGAGCGGCGGCGCAAGCTGGCCGAGGACAAGGACCTGGAGGCGCTGCGGCTGCGGCTGAAGCCGAAGGCGCGCCAGGCGCTGTCCCAGGCCGCGGCGGCGACCGCGTCCCGCGAGGGCGGGGAGTCGCTGGAGCGGCGGGGTCTGACGGACTGGTCGATCGGCTCGCTCAGCCGGGTCTTCGAGACGCGGCGGGCCGGGCAGCCGGTGAAGGCGTACCCGGCGCTGGTCGACGACGGCGACACCGTCTCGGTCCGTCTCTTCGACACGGAGGCGGAGCAGGCCGAGGCGATGTGGAAGGGCACGCGGCGGCTGATCCTGCGCAACATCCCGGTCAACGCGGCGAAGTTCGCGAGCGACCGCCTGACGAACGCGCAGAAGCTCGCGCTCTCGGCGAACCCGCACGGGTCGACGCAGGCGCTGTTCGACGACTGTGCGATGGCGGCGGCGGACAAGCTGATCGCCGACTTCGGGGGACCGGCCTGGGACGAGGAGTCGTACCGCAAGCTGTTCGACAAGGTGCGGGCGGAGATCGTCGACACGACGGTCCGCGCGGTCGGGCAGGTGCAGCAGGTGCTGGCCGCCTGGCAGGCCTGTGAGCGGCGTTTCAAGGCCGTCCGCAGTCCCGCGCTGCTGGCGAACCTGACGGACGTACGGGCGCAGCTGGACGCGCTGGTGAAGCCGGGGTTCGTGACGGAGTCGGGGATCGCGCGGCTGCCGCATCTGATGCGCTACCTGGTCGCCGCCGACCGGCGTCTGCAGCAGATGCCGACCGGCGTCCAGCGGGACAGCACCCGCATGGAGAAGGTCCACGACATGCAGGACGAGTACGCCTGGCTCCTGGAGCAGCTGCCGAAGGGCCGGCCCGTGCCCGCCTCGGTCAAGGACATCCGCTGGATGATCGAGGAGCTCCGGGTGAGCTACTTCGCCCATGCCCTCGGCACGGCGTACCCCGTCTCCGACAAGCGGATCGTGAAGGCGATCGACGCCGCCGCACCGTAGCAGACGACCTACAGAGGGTGAGTTCGACCAGCGGGCTCAGCCTCCTGTACAGTCCTTCTCGCAGCGCAACGCAGAACAGCAAGCGCCGCGAAACCTGGTCCTGTGGAGCAGTTTGGAGTGCTCGCCACCCTGTCAAGGTGGAGGCCGCGGGTTCAAATCCCGTCAGGACCGCATCAAAGAGAAGGCCCGCCCCCGCAAGGGACGCGGGCCTTCTTCCATGCCCGCCCCCACCGCCCCGCCAAGACGGA
>NZ_JBVJGZ010000028.1:14358-39250 GCF_055587025.1 Streptomyces sp. NPDC048600
GAGGCCGCGCCCGCGGCGGAGCCGCAATCAGACACAGCAAATCCCGTCAGGACCGCATCAAAAAGAAGCCCCACCCCGGACAGGACGCGGGCCTTCTTCCATGCCCGCCCCCACCGCCCCGCCAAGACGGAGGCCGCGCCCGCGGCGGAGCCGCAATCAGACACAGCAAATCCCGTCAGGACCGCATCAAAAAGAAGCCCCACCCCGGACAGGACGCGGGCCTTCCTTCATGCCCGCCCCCACCGCCCCGCCAAGACGGAGGCCGCGCCCGCGCGCAGAGACCCCGGGCTTTCCTCACGCCCGGCGGCCCCGCGAGACGGGCCCCGCCCGTGCAGCTGCCGCTTCATCAGAACTCAGCAAATCCCGCCAGGACCGCACCACTGCGAGGCCCACGCTCCGTGATGGGCCGCGGGCCTCGGCGGCTCTCCCCCGGGGGTGGAACGGCCCCCCTTCCCTCGCCCGCCACGCCGTCAAGACGGCCTCCACCCCCTCGGAGGGAGTCCTGCGCCCCCTCGCGCCCCGGCGGGCACACCGTCTCCCCCTGCCCCTCCGCGGCCCTCCGGCGCCCTTGACGGCGTCACATTCGGTCGGTACCCCGGAAAGGGCAGGGCGTGGCCGTGGAGGGTGCGGGAGGGCGTATGGGGGCTGCGGTCAGGCACGAGACGCGGGCGTTGCTGCGGGCGCATCTGGCCGCGGCGTCGTCGTACCGGCATCTGACGCGGCACTGCCCCGTCTGTCA
This sequence comes from Streptomyces sp. NPDC048600, assembly GCF_055587025.1. Taxonomy (NCBI): domain Bacteria; kingdom Bacillati; phylum Actinomycetota; class Actinomycetes; order Kitasatosporales; family Streptomycetaceae; genus Streptomyces; species Streptomyces sp. NPDC048600. Next base: position 15,098 of record NZ_JBVJGZ010000028.1, read on the forward strand.
TCGGCTGCTGCGGCTGGCGATGGACTCGACGGCCTCGACGGCCGAGGAGACCGACACCACACCCGACGAGGCCGTGGAGCAGGGCGAGGGGACCGAGTGGCCCTCGCGCGGCTGACGTCCGTCCGTGCCCAACACCCGTACAGGGATGGGACGCTGGAACTCTCGCTTCCACTAGCGCAGATAAGCCGGAGGCAACAAGTACTCTGGCATGTGACGGGAGTCACCGGATCAGTTTCCGAAACCCTGCTTCTTACCCCACTCCTACAACTGGTCAATTTAATATGTGCAATTGCACCAGTCCCCAGAGGGCTCACCGGGGTCTCCAGGGCCCCTGCCCAGCCCTCCCACAGCCCACCCACGGGACAACGCCCGGTCACCGGAAGGCAAGCCGACGGCCATCCGCCCGGTGGTCCCGCTCCCACGCAAGGGCGCGAGAGGAACACGGTGCGTACACAACGAGGGCGCACAAAAAAGATCGCGCTGGACCCGGCGGAGTCCAGCGCGATCTACGACGCACCCTGTTTCATGCCTGTGAAGTTCTGAGTGGCTCGGGCGTGGGCCCTGTTGGGGCAGGTCCCGCGTCGCTTGGAGCTAGGGGTTCCGGGCGCCTCGGCGGGGTTGGGGATCCAGCCGTTCTGCCCGGTTATGGAGTTGTTCAGGCCTCGCTGCGCTGCTGCGGGATGCCCGCGAGCAGTGCGCGGACCTCAGCCTCGCGGTAGCGTCGGTGCCCGCCGAGCGTGCGGATCGACGTGAGCTTGCCGGCCTTCGCCCACCGCGTGACCGTCTTGGGGTCGACGCGGAACATCGTGGCGACCTCAGCCGGGGTCAGCAGCGGCTCGGCATCAGGGGTGCGAGCGGTCATGAGCGGCCTCCTCGGGAGAACCGAACCTTCTCGGTTCTTTCCTCTAAATTCTGCACCTTGACCCGCGTTGCCCGAAATGGCGGACGCGGGTCGAGTCGGTTATAGGACGAACGGCTTGTCCTCGGCACTACAACTACACCATCTGTCCAGCCGCGTCGGCCAAACCGATGGAATTGCCCTCCCAGGTGTTCATCAGCGACGGAAGCCGATGGACCATGCCATAGCGGACAGTCACGCCACTGTGACGATCAGTCACAGGGCGATCAGGAGGCACCAGACCCCCCAAAGCAGGTAATGCTGAGACAGAGCCCTCCCCGGACTCCTTGTCCTATTTTGGCACGAGGAGGGGCAAGGGGCGCAAGGGCCGCGTACGTGCGCTCTGTCACGCTTGAGGCATACGCCCGGATAGGGACCAACATCCCGTCAACTTCTTGAAGTGCGGTAGACCGTACGCGCAGATGTCGCGTTCAGGCCGTGACGTGGGTCACTTCTGTTGCCTCGTCAGTTCGCGGACCGCAGGTCACGCACCGCGCGCCAGCGCTCCACCAGTTCCGCGTACGCCTCGCCCGCGGCCCGGCCGTCCCCCCGGCGCAGCGCCTCGATCCCCCGGGCGACGTCCGCGGCCGAGTGGTCGTCCGCCAGCTCGTCGTCGGAGAGGGCGTGCACGAGCCCGCCGTAGTCGAGCTCGACCAGCGAGCGCGGGTGGAACTCCTCCAGCCAGCGTCCGACGTCCACCAGGCCGTCGATGAGCGGTCCCTCGTCGATGGCCTCCCGCAGGGCCCGCAGCCCCCGCGCGACCCGTCGGCGGGCCTGGACCATCGGGGTGCGGTAGCGCAGCCGGGGCGCGGCGTCGGCGGACCCCTTGGCGTACTCCCGCTCCTCGTCGGAGACGAGCACGAACCAGTTCAGCGGCACCTGCCAGGTCGCCGTGCGGATCCAGGGGCGGGCGTCGGGGTTGCGGGCGAGCCAGCGCTCGTAGTCCTGGGCGGCCTGGTGGCGCACGAGCGGCGGCAGGACGGCGTCCAGGACGGGCACGGGCAGCTCGTCCGCGAGCTCGCCGAGGGCCTGCCAGCCGCGCAGCCGGGTGCGCCAGGGGCAGACGTGGACCACCCCGTCGGCCTCCAGGACGAAGGCGTCGCCGCTCTCGTGCACCGGCACCACCACCGGCGGGACGGGCAGCAAGTCGGCCAGGGAGCGGCGCAGTTCGTCCTGGTAGGTGGGGTGCTCGGGGCGGCGGGCGTAGCGCGCCCAGTGGTCCCGCTCGGGCTCGGGGAAGGCTGCCAGCGGCTCGTACACACGCAAGTAGGACGCGTACGGGACGATCACCGAGGACACCTTGGGCACGCCTGCTCCCTCCCCCGCCGCCAGCCGGGGAAAACTGCGGAACCCGCCGACAAAAGTGCGGGAAATCTATGCGAATCGTCGCACGGGCGTACCTCGTGAGGAGGTGATCCTGAGCACGGCGAGGTGGCCCGACCCGGACGGGTCTACTCTTCAGCCCAACGGGGCCCCGCCACCCGCACGGGACCCCTTCCCGACCGCCGCTTATTACCCAGGAGTCACCACAGTGACCGACGTAACCGGCGCACCTGCTGAGGTACTGCACACCCTGTTCCAGTCGGACCAGGGTGGCCACGAGCAGGTCGTGCTCTGCCAGGACCGCGCCAGCGGCCTCAAGGCCGTCATCGCCATCCACTCCACCGCCCTCGGCCCCGCCCTCGGCGGTACGCGCTTCTACCCGTACGCGAGCGAGGAGGAGGCCGTCGCCGACGCGCTGAACCTCTCGCGCGGGATGTCCTACAAGAACGCCATGGCCGGGCTCGACCACGGCGGCGGCAAGGCCGTGATCATCGGGGACCCGGACCGGATCAAGACCGAGGAGCTGCTGCTGGCCTACGGCCGCATGGTGGCCTCCCTCGGCGGCCGGTACGTCACCGCCTGCGACGTCGGCACCTATGTCGCCGACATGGACGTCGTCGCGCGCGAGTGCCGGTGGACGACCGGCCGCTCCCCGGAGAACGGCGGCGCCGGCGACTCCTCGGTGCTGACCGCGTTCGGCGTCTACCAGGGCATGCGGGCCTCGGCCCAGTACCTGTGGGGCGACCCCTCGCTGCGAGGCAAGCGGGTCGGCATCGCGGGCGTCGGCAAGGTCGGCCACCACCTGGTCGAGCACCTGGTCGCGGAGGGCGCCGAGGTCTTCGTGACGGACGTGCGCGAGGACGCCGTACGCCGGATCACCGAGCGGCACGCGAGCGTCGTGGCCGTCGCTGACACCGAGGCGCTGATCCGCGTCGAGGGTCTGGACGTCTACGCCCCCTGCGCGCTGGGCGGCGCCCTGAACGACGACTCCGTGCCGGTGCTGACCGCCAAGGTCGTCTGCGGCGCGGCCAACAACCAGCTCGACCACCCGGGTGTGGAGAAGGACCTCGCCGACCGCGGGATCCTCTACGCGCCGGACTACGTGGTGAACGCGGGCGGTGTCATCCAGGTCGCCGACGAGCTGCACGGCTTCGACTTCGACCGGTGCAAGGCGAAGGCGGCGAAGATCTACGACACCACGCTCGCGATCTTCGCACGTGCGAAGGCAGATGGCATTCCGCCGGCCGCCGCGGCCGACCGGATCGCCGAGCAGCGGATGCACGAGGCGGCCGCCGGACGCGGACGCTGACGTTCCGCGGAGCGCGGGCCAACGATTCGCGCGGTACCCGCCGGGGCACGGTTAGAGAGAACTCTCACTCCAACCGGCGGGTCGTCCGCCGATAAGTGGTTAAAATCGCCACTGACCAGCGAGGACAGGGCGCCTCGCAGGTCCTGTGCACACGCGCGTGCTGCGGGCGACGTACCGTATGGGCGCGGGCTCAGGTACCGTGGAAGCCCTACGGACCGGCCTCTCCACGGAGAGTCCGTTCCGGATCATGAACGCGTGTCAGACTCTGGGGCCGTCGAGCCCCGTCACCAAGGGGGTCGAGCCATGGGGCGCGGCCGGGCCAAGGCCAAGCAGACGAAGGTCGCCCGCCAGCTGAAGTACAACAGCGGTGGGACTGACCTCTCGCGTCTGGCCAATGAACTGGGCGCATCGTCTTCGAATCAGCCGCCGAACGGCGAGCCGTTCGAGGATGATGAGGATGACGAGGACGATCTTTACTCTCGGTACGCCGACCTCTACGAGGACGACGACGAGGATGAAGACGACGGTCCTTCTTCTTCACAACACCGTCGCGGCGCTTGACCTCGCAGTGAGCACCCACCCGGTCGGTGACTTCGGTCACCGACCGGGTTCTGTGCTGTCTTCAGGGATTCAGCTCGCGTAGTCGCCGACCATGGCGGCGCCTGTCCCGTGGTCCCCGCGGTCCGTGATCTCGCCCGCGACCCAGGCGTCGACCCCACGGTCGGCCAGTGTCGTCAGGGCCACGTCCACGGACTCCTGCGGGACGATCGCGATCATGCCGACGCCCATGTTCAGGGTCTTCTCCAGCTCCAGGCGCTCGACCCGGCCGGTCCTGCCGACCAGGTCGAAGATCGCGCCCGGGGTCCAGGTGGAGCGGTCGACCGTGGCGTGCAGCCCGTCCGGGATGACCCGGGCCAGGTTGGCCGCGAGTCCGCCGCCGGTGACATGGCTGAAGGCGTGGACCTCGGTGGTGCGGGTGAGGGCCAGACAGTCCAGCGAGTAGATCTTGGTGGGCTCCAGCAGCTCCTCGCCGAGGGTGCGGCCGAGCTCCTCGATCCGGGCGTCCAGGGCGAGACCCGCCTGCTTCAGCAGGACGTGCCGGACCAGGGAGTACCCGTTGGAGTGAAGGCCGGAGGACGCCATGGCGATCACCGCGTCACCCGTACGGATACGATCCGCGCCGAGCAGCCGGTCGGCCTCCACGACGCCCGTACCGGCGCCGGCGACGTCGAAGTCGTCCTCGCCCAGCAGGCCCGGGTGCTCGGCCGTCTCGCCGCCCACCAGGGCGCAGCCGGCCAGCACACAGCCCTCGGCGATGCCCTTGACGATCGCGGCGACCCGCTCGGGGTGGACCTTGCCGACACAGATGTAGTCGGTCATGAACAGCGGCTCGGCGCCGCACACCACGATGTCGTCCATGACCATGGCGACCAGGTCGTGGCCGATGGTGTCGAAGACACCCATCTGGCGCGCGATGTCGACCTTGGTGCCCACACCGTCGGTGGCGGAGGCGAGCAGCGGACGCTCGTAGCGCTTGAGGGCGGAGGCGTCGAAGAGGCCGGCGAAACCGCCGAGGCCGCCGAGGACCTCGGGGCGCTGCGCCTTCTTCACCCACTCCTTCATCAGCTCGACCGCGCGGTCGCCCGCCTCGATGTCGACTCCGGCCGCCGCGTAGGAAGCACCAGTAGTTGTCTCAGACATTGCCTGGGATCTTTCGGGTTGAGAAATACGGGGCTTACGGGCGACGGATCGCGTCGGCCGCGGCCGTCGCGGCCGGGCCCGCGGCCAGCTCGGTCTCCAGCAGCTGCTTGCCGAGCAGCTCGGGGTCCGGCAGCTCCATCGGGTACTCGCCGTCGAAGCAGGCGCGGCACAGGTTCGGCTTGGCGATCGTGGTCGCCTCGATCATGCCGTCGATGGAGATGTAGGACAGGGAGTCGGCGCCGAGGGACGTGCCGATCTCCTCGATCGTCATGCCGTTGGCGATGAGCTCGGCGCGGGTGGCGAAGTCGATGCCGAAGAAGCAGGGCCACTTCACGGGCGGGGAGGAGATCCGGATGTGGACCTCGGCGGCGCCCGCCTCGCGCAGCATGCGGACCAGGGCCCGCTGGGTGTTGCCGCGCACGATGGAGTCGTCGACGACGACCAGGCGCTTGCCCTTGATGACTTCCTTCAGCGGGTTCAGCTTGAGCCGGATACCGAGCTGGCGGATCGTCTGGGAGGGCTGGATGAACGTACGCCCGACATAGGCGTTCTTGACCAGGCCGGCGCCGAACGGGATGCCGGAAGCCTCCGCGTAGCCGATGGCGGCCGGGGTGCCCGACTCCGGGGTCGCTATGACCAGGTCGGCCTCGACAGGCGCCTCCTTCGCCAGGCGGCGGCCCATCTCCACGCGGGAGAGGTACACGTTCCGGCCGGCGATGTCGGTGTCGGGGCGGGCCAGATACACGTACTCGAAGACACAGCCCTTGGGCTTCGCTTCCGCGAAGCGGGAGGTGCGCAGGCCGTTCTCGTCGATCGCGATGAACTCGCCCGGCTCGATCTCGCGCACGAAGCTGGCGCCGCAGATGTCCAGGGCGGCGCTCTCGGAGGCGACGACCCAGCCGCGCTCCAGGCGGCCGAGGACCAGCGGGCGGATGCCCTGCGGGTCGCGGCCGGCGTAGAGGGTGTGCTCGTCCATGAAGACGAGGGAGAACGCGCCCCGCACCTTCGGGAGGACCTGGTGCGCGGCCTCCTCGATGGTGAGCGGCTTGCCGTCCTCGTCGACCTGGGCCGCGAGGAGCGCGGTCAGCAGGTCGGTGTCGTTGGTGGCAGCCACGCGGGCGGAGCGGCTGTTGTTGTCGTTCGGCAGGGCGGCGACCATCTCGGCCAGCTGGGCCGTGTTGACGAGGTTGCCGTTGTGGCCGAGCGCGATCGAGCCGTGCGCGGTGGCACGGAACGTCGGCTGGGCGTTCTCCCACACGGAGGCGCCGGTGGTCGAGTAGCGGGCGTGTCCGACCGCGATGTGACCCTGGAGCGAACCGAGCGAGGTCTCGTCGAAGACCTGGGACACGAGGCCCATGTCCTTGAAGACGAGGATCTGGGAGCCGTTGCTGACCGCGATTCCCGCGGATTCCTGGCCCCGATGCTGGAGGGCGTAGAGCCCGAAGTACGTGAGCTTTGCGACCTCTTCGCCCGGAGCCCAGACACCGAAGACGCCACAAGCGTCCTGGGGGCCTTTCTCGCCGGGGAGCAGATCGTGATTGAGTCGACCGTCACCACGTGGCACGGCTCCGAGTGTAGGCGAGATCGACCACTGGTCCGAATTGGGGATACGCGCCGCTAATGGATCACTCGGCCGCGACCGCGGTCACGGTTTCGCCGTTTTCGCTGGTCAGCGTGAGGGTTTGTTGATCGATGCGGTAGTCGACGGTGCCGTCGAGCACCTTCAGGAGGCTGCGCTCGGCTTTCATGAGTGAGGCTTCGCACACCATTCGGGTCGTGGCGACCGAGCCCAGCGTGATACTGCCGTCGCGTACCGTCGCCGAGGCGTTCACCCGGTTGCAGCCCGCGCTTCCCGAGACGGTTCCCGCGACGGTGTCGAAGACGAGGTGTCCACGGCCGTCGCTCGCCGGGTCGGTGAGCTTCCAGCGCGTGCCCGACAGCGGGGCCGGCTTCCGCTCGGTGAGGCGGACGCGGTCGCCGCTCACGGTGGTGAGGGTCAGGTCGGCGCCTTCGCGGCTGGCGGTGAGCCCGCCGTCGGTGAGCACGTCGGCGAGGGTCCCCTCGAAGGTGACCGGGACGCCGTCGCAGGCCATCTCGGTGGCGCCGAGCCCGTCGAAGGTGACGCGGTCGCCGCGGACGTCGGCGGTGGCGTTGAAGCCGTTGCAGCCGAGGCTGCCCTCGACCTTGCCGTCGGCGGATATGCGCAGGTGGGCGGCTGTCGGGGCGCGGTGGGTACGGCCGTCGGCGGTGACATCGGTGACGGCCCACTGCACGCCGGTCACGGCGGGGCCGGACACGCCGACGGGGTCCTCGGACGGCTTCTCGGTGCCGCACGCGGCCAGGAGCGGGAAGAGGGTCAGGGCTGCGAGGGTCAGTCGCTGCTTGTCCATGGCGGTGGGACGGGAGGGCCCGGCGATCGGTTCCCCTCAGCTCATCAGCGGCAGCAGCCCGGCGAGGTCCGCCCTCTCCCCGCTGGCGCTGACCAGTGCCGCGTCCCGCGCGTCCGCCCAGGTCGTCCGGCCGGTGGCGAGGCGGATCCAGGTCAGCGGGTCGGTCTCCACGACGTTGGGCGGGGTGCCGCGGGTGTGCCGGGGCCCCTCGACGCACTGCACCACCGCGTACGGCGGGACGCGCACCTCGGTGGCGCCGCCGGGCGCCTTCGCGGCGAGCGCGTCGGCGAGCAGCCGGGTGCAGGCGGCCAGGGCCTGCTTCTCCAGCGGGATGTCCAGGCCGGGTACGGCCGCGTTCAGGTCGTCGGTGTGGACCACGAGTTCGACGGTCCGGGTGACCAGGAAGTCGGTGAGGGTCATGGTGCCCGCCCGCAGGTCGAGGACACGGGAGCCGGGGGCCGCGGCGAGGCGGGCGGCGAGCTCGTCGCCGGTGCGGGCGTACAAAGCGTCGAGATCCGGTTCGGCGGCGGCCAGTTGCCGGGTGCCGTCGGCGACGGCTTCGGCGAAGAGGGCGGTCACGGACGGGTAGTCGAGGAGCGCGATGTCGGCCTTCGGCGGCTCCGGACGGTCCAGGGCACGGCTGACGGCGGCGACGGTCATGGTGAGATGCGCGGCCAGATCGCGGACGGTCCAGTCGCCGAGGCGGGTGGGCCCCGCGAGCTGATCGGGCGTCAGAGTGCCGACGGCATCGCGGATCTGCCCGAACTGGGCGAGCACCGCGGCACGGATCTTGGCGGGGTCGTAGCTGCGGGTGCGCTTCTTGGCCGGCATGGGGACGAGCCTATGCCGGGCCGTGGAAACGGCGGACCCCGCCCGGAGAACCGGGCGGGGCCGTCACCGTCGTACGGGCGTCGCCTACTTCAGCAGCGCCGGGATGGTGGTCTCGTGGGCCTCGCGCAGTTCGTCCAGAGGGAGGGCGAACTCGCCCTGGACGTCCACGGAGGTGCCGTCGACGACACCGATGCGGGTGACGGGCAGACCCCGCGCGCCGCACATGTCGTTGAAGCGGAGCTCCTCGGAGCGCGGCACGGCGACGACCGCGCGGCCGGCCGACTCGGAGAAGAGGAAGGTGAACGCGTCCAGGCCGTCGGGGACGACCAGACGGGCACCCTTGCCGCCGAGCAGGGCCGACTCGACGACCGCCTGGATCAGGCCGCCGTCGGACAGGTCGTGCGCGGAGTCGATCATGCCGTCGCGGGACGCCGAGATCAGGATCTCGCCGAGCAGCCGCTCCCGCTCCAGGTCCACCTTCGGGGGCAGTCCGCCGAGGTGGTCGTGGACGACCTGGGACCAGGCCGAGCCGCCGAACTCCTCGCGGGTGTCGCCGAGCAGGTAGAGGAGGTGGCCCTCCTCCTGGAAGGCGACCGGGGTGCGGCGGGCCACGTCGTCGATGACGCCGAGGACGGCCACGACCGGGGTCGGGTGGATGGCGGCCTCGCCCGTCTGGTTGTACAGCGAGACGTTGCCGCCGGTCACCGGGGTGCCGAGCTGGAGGCAGGCGTCCGCGAGACCGCGCACGGCCTCGGCGAACTGCCACATGACCGCCGGGTCCTCGGGCGAGCCGAAGTTGAGGCAGTCGGAGACGGCGAGGGGCTTGGCGCCGGTGGTGGCGACGTTGCGGTACGCCTCCGCCAGGGCCAGCTGCGCGCCCGTGTACGGGTCGAGCTTGGCGTACCGGCCGTTGCCGTCGGTGGCGATCGCCACGCCGAGGCCGGTCTCCTCGTCGATGCGGATCATGCCGGAGTCCTCGGGCTGGGCGAGGACGGTGTTGCCCTGCACGAAGTGGTCGTACTGCGAGGTGATCCACTTCTTGGAGGCCTGGTTCGGGGACGCGACCAGCTTCAGGACCTGGTCCTTCAGCTCCTCGCCCGTCGCCGGGCGGGGCAGCTTGTTCGCGTCGTCCGCCTGGAGCGCGTCCTGCCAGGAGGGGCGGGCGTAGGGGCGCTCGTAGACCGGGCCGTCGTGGGCGACCGTGCGAGGGTCGACGTCGACGATCTTGCCGCCGTGCCAGAAGATCTCCAGGCGGTCGCCGTCGGTCACCTCACCGATGACGGTGGCGATGACGTCCCACTTCTCGCAGATCTCCAGGAAGCGGTCGACCTTCTCCGGCTCGACGACCGCGCACATGCGTTCCTGCGACTCGCTCATGAGGATCTCCTCGGGCGAGAGCGTGGAGTCGCGCAGCGGTACGTCGTCCAGGGTGACGCGCATGCCGCCGGAGCCGTTGGAGGCCAGCTCGCTCGTCGCGCAGGACAGGCCCGCCGCGCCGAGGTCCTGGATGCCGACGACGAGCTTCTCCTGGAAGGCCTCCAGGGTGCACTCGATGAGGAGCTTCTCCTGGAAGGGGTCGCCGACCTGGACGGCCGGGCGCTTCGACGGCTTGGCGTCGTCGAAGGTCTCGGAGGCCAGGATGGAGGCGCCGCCGATGCCGTCGCCGCCGGTGCGGGCCCCGTAGAGGATGACCTTGTTGCCGGCGCCGGAGGCCTTGGCGAGGTGGATGTCCTCGTGCCGCATGACGCCGATGGCACCGGCGTTGACCAGCGGGTTGCCCTGGTAGCAGGCGTCGAAGACGACCTCGCCGCCGATGTTGGGCAGGCCCAGGCAGTTGCCGTAGCCGCCGATGCCGGCGACGACGCCGGGCAGGACGCGCTTGGTGTCGGGGTGGTCGGCCGCGCCGAAGCGCAGCGGGTCGACGACCGCGACCGGGCGGGCGCCCATCGCGATGATGTCGCGCACGATGCCGCCGACGCCGGTGGCCGCACCCTGGTAGGGCTCGACGTACGACGGGTGGTTGTGCGACTCGACCTTGAAGGTGACCGCGTAGCCCTGGCCGACGTCGACGACGCCGGCGTTCTCGCCGATGCCGACGAGCATCGCCTCGGACTCGGGGGCCTTCTCGCCGAACTGGCGGAGGTGGACCTTGGAGGACTTGTAGGAGCAGTGCTCGGACCACATGACCGAGTACATGGCGAGCTCGGCACCGGTGGGCCGGCGGCCGAGGATCTCGACCACGCGCTCGTACTCGTCCTTCTTCAGACCGAGTTCGGCCCAGGGCAGCTCGACGTCGGGGGTCGCGGCCGCGTGCTCGACCGTGTCCAGAGGCGTCCGGCTCATGCGTTGACCAGCTTCTTGAGGATCGAGGTGAAGAAGGGGAGGCCGTCGGTGCGGCCGGTGCCGATGAGCGGCTCCACGGCGTGCTCCGGGTGCGGCATCAGGCCCACGACATTGCCGGCCTCGTTGGTGATGCCGGCGATGTCGTTCAGCGAGCCGTTCGGGTTGAAGTCGACGTACCGGAACGCGACCCGGCCCTCGGCCTCGAGCTTGTCCAGCGTGTACTGGTCGGCGACGTAACGGCCGTCCATGTTCTTCAGCGGGATGTGGATCTCCTGGCCCGCCTCGTAGTCGCTGGTCCAGGCCGTGTCCGCGTTCTCCACCCGCAGCTTCTGGTCGCGGCAGATGAAGTGCAGGTGGTCGTTGCCGAGCATGCCGCCGGGCAGCAGGTGGGCCTCGGTGAGGACCTGGAAGCCGTTGCAGATACCGAGAACCGGCATACCGGCCTTCGCCTGCTCGATCACCGTCTCCATCACCGGCGAGAACCGGGAGATGGCACCGGCGCGCAGATAGTCGCCGTAGGAGAAACCACCGGGCAGCACCACGGCGTCGACCTGCTTGAGGTCCTTGTCCTTGTGCCAGAGAGCGACCGGTTCGGCACCCGCGAGACGGATCGCGCGCTGGGTGTCCCGGTCGTCGAGACTTCCCGGGAAAGTGACGACGCCGATACGAGCGGTCACTTCGCAGCCTCCGCGACTTCCTCGACCTTGACGGTGAAGTCCTCGATCACGGTGTTGGCGAGGAAGGATTCCGCAAGATCGTGGATGCGGGCGAGCGCGGCCTCGTCGACCGGCCCGTCAACTTCCAGTTCGAATCGCTTTCCCTGACGGACGTCGGAGATGCCTTCGAAACCCAGCCGCGGCAGTGCGCGCTGCACCGCCTGGCCCTGGGGGTCGAGGATCTCCGGCTTGAGCATGACGTCGACTACGACGCGTGCCACTGGCACTCCCGGTGTGTGGTGCTGAGCAGGTTCCTTCAGACTACCCGTACAAAATTTCTACGCGAGTAGAGTAGTAGGAACCTACGTGACCGCCATCACGATCCGGTATCGGAGGGGTGCGTTCGGGAAAAGTTCCGGGAAAGATCGCCGGGCGGCCCGCGATACCTATTGCGCACGGACACGCGGAGAGATTTAGTCGGGCTTCACTTTGCAATGCCGGGCACTGTACAAATGAATTGGCAATAAGCCGACAACTCGGCACGTCATGGCAGCTGAGCTGTATGGGGTGCCGCACGAAGGGACCGATATTCGTGGCGCAGAAGGTCGTGGTCACGCTCTTCGACGACATCGACGGCTCGGAAGCGGCGGAAACGATCGCCTTCGGACTCGACGGCAAGTCGTACGAGATCGACCTGAATGAAGCCAATGCCGAGAAACTGCGTGAGGCGCTCGCGCCCTACGTGGAGGCCGGCCGCAAGCGGTCGAGGTCCGGCCGGGCCTTCCGGCAGACGGAGGTCGCTCCCGATCCGGCGGCGGTCCGGGCCTGGGCGCAGGCGAACAAGATGGACGTGCCGGCTCGCGGCCGGATCCCCAAGAAGGTCTACGAGGCGTTCACCGCCGCGCAGTGAGGGCCGCGGCACGGGGCTCCGCCGGGGCCCCGTGACCACCCGCTCCGGCACCCGCTCGCCCGCCCCCGGCGCATACGGACTTGCACAGCACCCCCGCTGATCAGCTAGAGTCTGGAGCACGCCAAGGGGGCGGGGCCGAAAAGCCCAGCTCACAGCGGCATGCGGGTGTAGTTCAGTAGTAGAACATCCCCCTTCCAGGGGGAAGGCGCAGTGTGCGATTCCTGTCACCCGCTCTGCATCACCGTCCCGACCACTCTTGTGGATCAGGTAGGCTGGTGCTCGCACCGATCGGGGCCGTGTATTTCACGGCCGAAGGTCGGCGGCAATGCGGACGTAGCTCAGTTGGTAGAGCGCAACCTTGCCAAGGTTGAGGTCGCGAGTTCGAGCCTCGTCGTCCGCTCTTGATGAAGAACCCCGGTCCTTTCGGCCGGGGTTTTTTCATGCCGTCATCTGTCCGGCGGTCTGTTCCTTCTGTCTGTCTGGCTGTGTCTTCTGTCCGGCCGGCTCTCTCGTCTGTCCGTCTGGCTCTGTCTTCTGCCCTGCCGGCTCTGCCCCGGCTCCGGTCTCCGGCTTCGATCTCCGGCTGCCTCTGACATTTGTCATGCGGAGTGATGACAGCGCGCACTGCTGACGCCGACGGTCCGCCGCGAGGCTGAATCCATGAACACGACAGAGCACGTGATCGAGGTCACCGATCTGCGGCGTGCGTACGGGGGCGGGTTCGAAGCGGTCCGCGGGATCACGTTCCAGGTGGGACACGGCGAGATCTTCGCCCTGCTGGGCACGAACGGGGCGGGCAAGACCTCCACCGTCGAGCTGCTGGAAGGACTGGCCCGGCCCAGTGGGGGCCGGGTGCGGGTCTTCGGCCGCGACCCCTACGCCGAGCGGGCCGCCGTGCGGCCCCGGACGGGCGTGATGCTCCAGGAGGGCGGCTTCCCGTCGGAGCTCACCGTCGCGGAGACCGCGCGGATGTGGGCGGGGTGCGTGTCCGGGGCCCGGCCGCCCGGCGAGGTGCTGGAGCGGGTCGGCCTGTCGCGCCGCACGGGCGTGCGGGTCAAGCAGCTGTCGGGCGGGGAGCGCAGACGCCTGGACCTGGCGCTGGCGCTGCTGGGCGATCCCGAGGTGCTGTTCCTCGACGAGCCGACGACCGGGCTGGACGCGGAGGGGCGCCGGGAGACCTGGGAGCTGGTGCGGGCGCTGCGCGACACGGGCACGACCGTGCTGCTGACCACGCACTACCTGGAGGAGGCCGAGGATCTCGCCGACCGGCTGGCGATCCTGCACCGAGGGCGGATCGCCGCCGCGGGGACACCGGCCGAGGTGACCGCGGCCCAGCCCTCGCAGATCTCCTTCCGGCTGCCCGAGGGCTGGTTCCCGGGCGACCTGCCGCCGCTGGCCGAACTGGGCGTCACCGGGCACCTGGTGGAGGCGGGCGTCGTACGGCTGCGCACCCACGAGCTCCAACGGGCGGCGACCCGGCTCCTGGTGTGGGCGGAAGGCGCCGGGGTCGAACTGCACGGGCTGGATGTGCGGGCCGCCTCGCTGGAGGAGGCGTTCCTGGGAATCGCGCGGGAGTCGGAGCGTTCGGAGCGGACGGAGGTCGCCGTATGAGCGGCGCGGTGGTGGAGGGCCGTCGGCCGACGACGGCCGCGCGGCGGATCGCGGCGCTGGGGCGGGCCGAGCTGACGCTGTTCGGGCGCAGCCGGGGCATGCTGATCGGGGCGCTGGTCGTCCCGCTGGTGCTGCCGTTCAGTGTGCGGTCGGTGGTCGAGGACATGGACCTCGCGGAGAACGGGCTCAGTGTGGGGCTCGTGCTGTTGCCGGGGGCGATCGGGTTCTCGCTGCTGTTCGCGGTGTACTCGGCGCTGGTCGCCGTGTTCGTGGGGCGGCGCGAGGAACTGGTGCTGAAGCGGCTTCGGACCGGTGAGCTGAGGGACGCGGAGATCCTTTCCGGGGCCTCGCTGCCGGCCGTCGTCACCGGGCTGCTCCAGTCGCTGGTGCTGGTGGCCGGGTGCACGGTCCTGCTGGACGTGCCCGCTCCGGAGGCGGTCCAGCTGGCCGCGCTGGGGCTGCTCGCGGGACTGGTGATGTGCGCGGCGCTGGCGGCCTTCACCGCGAGCTTCACCCGGACGGTGGAGAGCGCGCAGGCCACCGCTCTGCCGCTGGTGCTCGTGTCGATGATCGGCTCCGGGATCACGGTTCCGCTGGAGCTGATGCCCGACCGGCTGGCCACGGCGTTCTCCCTGCTGCCGCTGAGCCCGGTGATCACACTGATACGCGGCGGCTGGTCGGGCGACCTGTCGGCGGCCGAGACCCTGACCGCGTGCGCGGTCGCGCTGGCCTGGACGGCGGGCGCGGTGTTTGCTGTACGGCGATGGTTCCGCTGGGAGCCTCGGCGCTAGGGGGAGTACGTATGCGCAGGCCAGGGGGCTGGTGGCGGGGGAAGAGCACCCCGGCGAAGGTCGAGACGTACACGCGGTGGTCGTTCCACTTCTTCGGGGTGACCGAGGTCGCGGCGATCGGGGTGGCGGCGCTGGGGCAGGCCGGGTCGCCGGTCGGGGTGTGGCTGCTGCTCGCGGTGTGTGTGCACGCCGCGCTGATGATGGTGACCGCGTCACGGGCCCTGGACTGGACGCGGGGGCGGCGGGAACAGCCGGTGCGCACGCTGTGGGCGATGGCCGCCGTGAGCGCGGCGATCGCCACGGCCGCGCTCGCGCTCTCGGAGTACGGTCCCGGCGGCGAGGACGTCGAGGCGGCGGCGGGCGCGGTGTTCGGAGGCGTGACGGCCTTCGGGGCCGGCACGCTCGCGCTGGGCGTGGGTGACCGCAGGCGGGTGCCCGCCGTCATCGGCGGCTTCGCCGGCGGCGCGGGGGCCGTGGCCGCGCTGCTGGGACTGTCCGCGACGGCCACGCTGGTCACCATGCTGGTGGTGCTGCTCGGCAGCGGGTTCTTCGCCTTCACCGCCATGTTCTCGGTCTGGCTGCTCAACGCCGTCTACGAACTCGACGCCGGCCGCGAGACCCGGGCCCGGCTCGCCGTGGCCGAGGAGCGGCTGCGGTTCGGCCGGGATCTGCACGACGTGCTGGGCCGCAACCTCGCGGTGATCGCCCTCAAGAGCGAGCTGGCCGTGCAGTTGGCGCGCCGGGAGCGGCCGGAGGCCCTCGAGCAGATGGTCGAGGTGCAGCGGATCGCGCAGGAGTCGCAGCGCGAGGTGCGCGATGTCGTACGGGGCTACCGGGAGGCCGACCTCGGGGTCGAACTGGCCGGGGCGAAGGGCGTGCTGACGGCCGCCGGGATCGTCTGCGAGGTGACCGGGGAGGCCGACGGGCTGCCGGGCGAGGTGCAGTCGGCGCTCGGCTGGGTCGTCCGGGAGGCGACCACCAATGTGCTGCGGCACGGGGACGCCGGGCGGTGTGTGGTGGGGCTGCGGGTGGCTGAGGGACGGGTGGTGCTGACGGTGCGGAACGACGGAGTGGGCGGCGGGGCGGACGGGCTCGCGCCGGGGCACGGCGGCTCGGGGCTGGCCGGGCTGCGGGAGCGGCTGGCCGCGGTGGACGGGACATTGGAGGCCGGACCGGTCGGGAAGGGTGAGTTCAGAGTGGTGGCGCAGGTGCCGCTGGCGGCTTCCGGTGTGAGCGAGGTCCTGGCGTGACGGACGCGGTGCGGCTGCTGCTCGCCGACGACGAGCACCTCATCCGGGGCGCCCTGGCGGCGCTGTTGTCGTTGGAGGAGGACCTCTCGGTCGTCGCCGAGGCCGCGACGGGGCCCGAGGCGCTGGCGATGGCCCGGGCGCACACCCCGGACGTGGCGGTGCTGGATCTGCAGATGCCGGGCGCCGACGGTGTGAAGGTCGCCACATCCCTGCGGGCCGAACTGCCCGGCTGCAAGGTGCTGATCGTGACCAGTCATGGACGTCCCGGGCATCTGAAGCGGGCGCTCGCGGCGGGAGTGCGCGGATTTGTGCCGAAGACGGTCAGCGCGCAGCGGCTCGCCGAGATCATCCGCACGGTGCACGCGGGAAACCGCTATGTGGACCCGGAGTTGGCGGCCGACGCGATCGCCGCCGGGGACTCGCCGCTGACCGTGCGGGAGGCCGAGGTGCTGGAACTGGCGGCGGACGGCGCGTCCGTGGCGGAGATCGCCGAGCGGGCCGCGCTGTCCCAGGGGACGGTCCGCAACTACCTCTCCTCCGCCGTCACAAAACTGGGCGCGGAGAACCGTCATGCGGCAGTGCGTCTCGCACGCGAGCGAGGTTGGGTATAGTTGCTCTCGCGCCACGGCGCACTGCGGACGTAGCTCAGTTGGTAGAGCGCAACCTTGCCAAGGTTGAGGTCGCGAGTTCGAGCCTCGTCGTCCGCTCTGTGTGAAGAAACCCCCCGGCCTGTGCCGGGGGGTTTCTTCGTGTGCCGGGAGTTTCTTCGTGTGCGGCGGGGAGTTGGCCCCCGGTCGCCCGGGGGCCGTCCGGCTCAGGCCCAGCTCGTGCCCGTCAGCCGCTCGTACGCCTCGATGTACTTGGCGCGGGTCGCCTCGACGGCCTGCTCCGGCAGTGCGGGCGGGGGCTGCTCGCTCCTGCGGTCCCAGCCGGACTCCGCCGAGGTCAGCCAGTCGCGCACGAACTGCTTGTCGTACGACGGCTGCGCGCGGCCCGGCTGCCACTGGTCGGCCGGCCAGAAGCGGGAGGAGTCGGGGGTGAGGACCTCGTCGGCGAGGACGAGGGTGTCGCCGTCGAAGCCGAACTCGAACTTGGTGTCCGCGAGGACGATGCCCCGCTCGCGGGCGATGTCGCGGGCGCGGCCGTAGACGTCGAGTGTCGTCCGGCGCAGCAGGGCGGCGGTCTCGGCGCCGACCTGGCGGGCGACCTCCTCGTAGGAGACGTTCTCGTCGTGCTCGCCGACCTCGGCCTTGGTGGCGGGGGTGAAGATCGGGGCGGGCAGCTCGGAACCGTCGACCAGGCCCTCGGGAAGGGCGAGGCCGCAGACCGTGCGGGTGGCGTCGTACTCGACGAGGCCGGAGCCGGTGAGGTAGCCGCGGGCCACGCACTCCACGGGGACCATCGCGAGGGACTTGCAGATCAGGGTGCGGCCGGCCCAGTCGGCGGGGGCGCCGACGGGCAGCTCGGTGCTCAGCACATGGTTGGGCGCCAGGTCGGCGAGCTGGTCGAACCACCACAAGGACAGCTGGGTGAGGACCCGGCCCTTGTCGGGGATCTCGGTGGGCAGCACCCAGTCGTAGGCGGAGATGCGGTCGCTGGCGACCATCACGAGGTCGCCCGCCTCGTTCCGGTACAGGTCGCGCACCTTGCCGGTGTGCAGATGCACCAGGCCGGGCACCTGGATCGGCTCGGGCTTTTCGACGAATCCGGACACGGTTCCTCCCCGTGGTTCTGTCCAACTGGCTCGATTCTCCCGTATCGGGAGGCGGGCCGTGGACACGGGGTCGTTGGGGGCGGTCCCGCCGGTCGCGTTTGCGGCTTCGGGTCAGTCGTGTTTGCAGATGCGGTCGAGAAGGTTGGCGGTGGCGCGCTGGACACGGGTGTCGACGTGGCCCGGCCGGTCCAGGGACGGGGACCAGGCGAACGTTCCGGACGCGAACACCCAGGCTCCCGAGGGCGCCCGGTACAGGCTGGTCTCCTGATGGCGGCGGACGCCCTCGCTGTCGGCGTACGGGGAGTGGGCGAGCAGGACGCGTTCGTCGTGCTCGGGCAGTGGGGCGCGCGGGAAGTAGCGGTCCGCCTCGCCCGCGACCAGGCCTTCGATCTCGTCGCCCTCATGGGCGCCGGTGGCCTCCCACAGCCAGTGGCCGGCGTTGCGGACGATCATCGGGTGCGGCTCGGGGACGCGGCTGGCGTACTGGATGCCCGCGACCTGCTGCTCGGCACGGTCGATTTCCCGCCA
Source organism: Streptomyces sp. NPDC048600 (assembly GCF_055587025.1). Taxonomy (NCBI): domain Bacteria; kingdom Bacillati; phylum Actinomycetota; class Actinomycetes; order Kitasatosporales; family Streptomycetaceae; genus Streptomyces; species Streptomyces sp. NPDC048600. Next base: position 33,353 of record NZ_JBVJGZ010000028.1, read on the forward strand.
CAGCCAGGACTTGCCCGGCCCTTTGCGTTTGCGGCAGGTGAGCAGGCGGTCGGGGACGCCGGACGGGGAGGGGCCGAGTTCGACCTGCCAGTACATGGTGTTGGCGGACAGGAAGACCAGTGAGGTGCCGGTGTCGCGGGCCAGTTCGACCGTGCGGCGCATCGGGACGGACCAGTACTCGTCGTGGCCGGGGAAGACCAGGCCGCGGTAGCGGGTGGGGTCGACGCGGCCGGCGTGCAGGTCGCGGGCGTCGGCGTAGGCGAGGTCGTAGCCGTAGCGCTCGGCCCAGCGGATGAAGTCGTAGGCGTGGCCGACGTGCAGGGGCAGGCCCGCGCCCGCGTAGGGGCGGTCGAAGGAGACGGTCGTGGCGGCGTCGGACTCGCCGAGCAGCCGGCCCGCCTCGTCCCAGGCGTGGTAGAGGCTGGCGCCGGTGCGGCCGTCCTCCGGATAGAGGTTGTACGCCTGCCAGGTGATGTCGGGCAGGAGCAGCAGCAGGTCGGCCGGGTGGCTGTCGCGGACGGTGAAGGGGACGTGGGAGCGGTAGCCGTCGGCGGTGGTGAGGACCGCGACATACGCGCCGTTGCTCCAGTGCGAGGGGACCTGGAGGCGCCAGGACAGCCACCAGTGGTGGCAGGAGACCGTGCGGTCGGCGGTGAGGGGCGGGGGCTGGACGATGCCGGACAGCCGGGGGCTGGTGGTGATCTTGGCGGCACCGTCGCCGCCGTAGTGGCCGATGCGGTAGATGTCGACGCCGAACTCCTGGGGCGGGTCGACGGTGACATGGAAGTCCAGTGCCTCGCCGGGGGCGACCGCGCCGCGGGAGGTGAAGCCCTTGATCTGGCGGCGGACGTCGTCGGCGGAGCGGGGGGCGCCGGGCGGGCCGGGGCTGTTGCGCGGGGCCGGGACGCGGGGGGCGCCCTCGTGGGGCGTATGGCCGGGGGCCGTGTCCACGTACCAGGGGACGACCTGGCCGGTGTCGTCGAAGTAGGTCTCGCTGCCCCGCAGCCAGGGGACCGGGCCCTGGCCGAAGGGGTCCGTCACGGCGTGGGCGAGCGCTCCCGACTCCCAGCGGCGGATGTGCTCCGATGCCATGGTGGCTCCCCTCCCTCGGACCCCGGGTGTGTCGGCGCGTCGGCTGTTGTTCGAGGTGTCGTGCGGCGGCGTGGTGCGGGTGCGGTGGGTGGTTCCCCGTGCGGGCGCGGCTGGCCTATGTCGCGTGCGATTGCCATGTGCGCGTCGGATCCCAGCACATCACATTGCGCACGGATCCCGTCACTGTTCGTCTCTGATTGACCGAAAGTGGAAGTATGCGCTCCGGGCGGGTGGGGGCGGTGGGGTGGCCTGGGGCCGGGGTGGGGGTTCGCTCGGGGATTCGCCGGGGATTCGCCCGGGGATGGGCTCGGCGGGGGCCGGTCCGGGGGTGGTGGCTCGGCGGCTTCGGCGGGGGTTCCGCCGGACCCCGGCGGTCAGACGAGGCGTACCGGTTTCTCCGGGCGTATGCCCACCTCGGTCAGCCAGGTGCGCAGGGGCGCGGGGTCGCCGTCCTCCAGCAGGGTGAGCACCTTGGGGCCCAGGTCGGACGCGCGCTCGCCGTCGAGCAGGAGAGAGGGGCCGTCCAGCCAGTCCAGGCCAGGGGTGGCACCGGCCGTGTCCATCGCCGCGCAGCAGACCATGGCCGTGATGTGGTCGGCGAGGAGTTCTCTCGGGGTGCGGGGAGGCTGGAGCGGGAAGAGCGGGAGGGCGTCGTCCCACAGGGCCGCGTCGCTGGACCCGCCCAGGGCGGAGGCGCCGGTCGAGGGATGGGCCTCGGCCTCCTCGCGGGCGAGCTCGGTGGTGATGCCGTTCGCGAGGGCTGTGCAGCGGGGGTTGTCGCGGGGTGGCTGGTAGGTGTCGTCGTCGGCGTCGTGCTCTGTGGCTTCGCCGATCGCGGCCTCGGAATTCGTGGCCAGGGTGTCCGCGGGCTCGCCGTTCGCGGGCTCGCTGTCGTCGGCGGTCCATGACGGGTCGGGGTCGTGACCGGCCTCGGCGGTGCTCTGCTGTCCGGTCGTCAGGTGGTCCAGGACCCGGGCCAGGGTCGGGCCCTCGGCATGAGGGCCCGCCTGGCGGACTCCGAGGGTGTCCAGGACGCGGTGGAGGCGGGCGGCGTCGGTGCGCCATTTGCGGTCCACGACCTCGTCCGGGTAGTCCTGCCACTCGACGGGGGACCAGGCGGGGCCCGGCTCGGCGGGGCCGCCGTGGAAGAGACGGGCGGCGAGCAGGGAGGCGGCCTCGTCGATCAGACCGGGTTCCTCCAGCAGATCGCACGCGGGGCGTTCCCCGAGCCGGGAGGCGAAGCCCTCGGCCAGACGGTCGCGGCGGGATAGTTCGGTGAGGGCGGCCACCACGCCCGCGTCCAGCCGGGAGGGCCAGCGGCCCATGCGCCAGGCGGGCAGCGCGACCCGGGTCAGCAGCCGGTCCCAGCCCGCGTAGGCGAGGCCGACCTGCTCCTGGGCGACGATCCTGAGGCCGTAGTCCACAGCCTGTGCGCGTTCCGCCGCGGCGGACGCGACCGCGCGCTCCATCAGCACCGCGTGCTCCCGGCAGCCCCGCAGCATCAGCCGGGCCACCCAGCCGACCGCCGCCCGCGGAGCGCGTACCAGGGGGAGGCGGGCCGGGGTCGCGGCGACCGCCACCGCCGCGTCCAGGCCGCGGACGAAACGCCGCGCGGCGGCTATGTCGGGGTGCGCCGACGGTCCCGTACCTGCGACCACCGGGGCGAGGACGGCGCGCAGTTCGCCCACGCGCATCCACCACAGGAACGGGGAGCCGATGACCAGCACGGGTGCGGCGGGATTGCGGCGCGCGGGGCGGCCCGCTATCTCGTCGCGGCCGGTCGGCGCGGGCGGGCCGTGCGCCGGGTGGGTACGGTCCTCGAGCCAGCTGTCGCAGTCCGGGGTGAGCGCTATCGCGGAGGGCGCGGGGACGTCGAGGCGGTCGGCCAGGTCACGGACCAGGCGGTACAGATCGGGCGCCGCGTCCTCGGCGATCGGCACCGTCGGGCTGAGGGCGGGCCGGGCGCGGGCGACCACCAGGGCGATGGCCCCCGCCACGAGCAGCACCACCGCCGCGACGATCACGGTCACCCAGCGGGCGGTGTCCCAGACGGGTCCCACGAAATGGTCCGTGGCACCGCCGGCCAGCAGGATCACCGCGGCCGCGGCGGGCAGCAGGGCCACCGCCAGCGCCCTGCCGCGCACACGCAGCACGGCCAGGGCTCGCGCCCGAGCGGCCTGCGCGCCTGCCTCCACACCCATCCCGGTCACGACCGGACCACACCCCCTCGCTGCCGCGCTGGTGCTTTCCTGGCGTTGCTCACTCCCCCACTGTGGCACCCGCCACTGACATCGCAATGCCGGTGGGCCAAGTGCCGGAACGCTTGCGCCGCACCATAGTTGGGCCCCGGGCCCCCGGTCAGGCAGATAGGGGATCGGTCACTCGATGGAATGGCTTAGGGGAAAGGTGGATGACGGAGGGCAAGGATCAGGCCCCGGTTCCTGAGACGGATCCGGGGCCTGGAGGGTTCATCGGTGCGGGCGGAGTACCTCGTTCACTCCCCGGCGGCCTTGGCCGCGATGTCCGTGCGGTGCTGGGAGCCGTCGAGCACGACGCGGGCGACGGCCCGGTAGGCGCGCTCGCGGGCCTCGGTGAGGTCGGCGCCGACGGCGGTCACCGACAGGACCCTGCCGCCCGCGCTGACGACGGCGTCGCCGTCCTGGCGGGTGCCCGCGTGCAGCACGTAGGCGTGCGGGGCGTCCTGGGCCACGACCTCGTCCAGACCGGTGATGGGGTCGCCGGTGCGCGGGGTGCCGGGGTAGTTGTGCGAGGCGACGACGACGGTGACGGCCGCGTCCTCGCTCCAGCGCAGCGGCTCCAGGTCGATGAGGGTGCCGTTGGCCGCGCCCAGCAGGACACCGGCGAGCGGCGTCCTCAGACGGGCCAGCACGACCTGGGTCTCGGGGTCGCCGAAGCGGGCGTTGAACTCGATGACCCGCACACCGCGCGAGGTGATCGCCAGACCCGCGTACAGCAGGCCGGAGAACGGGGTGCCGCGGCGGCGCAGCTCGTCGACGGTCGGCTGGAGAACCGTCTCCAGCACCTCCTCGACCAGCTTCGGGTCGGCCCACGGCAGCGGGGAGTAGGCGCCCATGCCGCCGGTGTTGGGGCCCTCGTCGTTGTCGAGCGCGCGCTTGAAGTCCTGCGCGGGCTGGAGGGGGACGACCGTCTCGCCGTCGGTGATGGCGAAGAGGGAGACCTCGGGGCCGTCCAGGAACTCCTCGATGACCACGCGGTCGCAGCCGGCCGCGTGCGCCTTGGCCTCCTCGAGGTCGAAGGTGACGACGACGCCCTTGCCAGCGGCGAGGCCGTCGTCCTTCACGACGTAGGGAGCGCCGAAGGCGTCGAGGGCCTCCTCGACCTCCTCCGCGTTCGTGCAGACGTACGACCGGGCCGTGGGGACACCTGCCGCGGCCATGACGTCCTTGGCGAACGCCTTGGAGCCTTCCAGCTGGGCGGCTTCCTTGGAGGGGCCGAAGACCGGGATGCCCGCCTCGCGCACGGCGTCGGCGACACCGGCGACCAGGGGCGCCTCCGGGCCGACCACGACCAGTTCGGCGCCGAGCCCGGTGGCCAGCGCGGCGACGGCCGTGCCGTCCAGGGCGTCGACCTGGTGCAGCTCGGCGACCTCGGCGATGCCGGCGTTGCCGGGGGCGCAGTGCAGCGCCGTGACGGCGGGGTCGAGGGACAGTGAGCGGCACAGGGCGTGTTCGCGGGCGCCGCTGCCGATGACGAGGACCTTCACGGGGGTCAGCCTAACCGGAGGCGGGGTTGAGCTTTTGTGCGGGCCGCCGAGGGGGCGGGGGCGGGGTGGTTGTGGGTTCCTCTGAAAAGGGGTGGTTCTGTGCCCCGCCGCCGGGCGGTCCGCCGTGGCCGGCGGACTGGTGGCGGGGGACCAGGTAACGACCGGAGGGCCAGCGGCCGGAGGGCTACTGGTCGTTCTGGAACTCCTCCATCACCGTCGCGCCCAGCTCGCGCACGATCAGCTCCTGTCCCGAGAGGGCCGACTCGTCGAGGTCGGGGTCGTCGTCCTCGGGGATGTCGTCCTCGGGGGCGACGTGGACGGGCGGGGGCTCCGGGGCGGGCGGCGGGGCTGCGGCGGGAGTGGGAGCGGCCTGGGCAGGGGCCGGTGCGGGGCCCGGCCGGTCCATGGGCGGGGCGGGCGCGGGCTGCTGCACGGCGGGGCCGCCGCCGTATCCGCCGGGGGCGGGGGCGCCGTAGCCGGAGAAACCGCCCGTCTGCGGGGGCGCGGAGCCGCCGCCGGAGGGATCGACGAGCGCCTCGACCTTCCACTGGACGTTGAACTGCTCGGCCAGCGCCTGGCGCAGTACGTCCTCGCTGCCGCTGCTCGCGAAGTTGTCGCGGGCTCCGGCGCTGACGAAGGCGAGCTGGATGGTGGTGCCGTCGAAGCCCACGACCTGCGCGTTCTGGCTCAGCAGGATCCAGGTGAAGCGGCGGCGGTTCTTGACCGCCTCCAGGATGTTCGGCCACAGCCCGCGGGGGTCGAGGCCGCCGGGGGCGGGCGCGTACCCGGCCGCCGGGGCGGGTGAGGCCTGGGCGGGGGCCGCGGGTGCGGGGGCCGGGGGCTGGGCTGCGGCGGGCCGGGGGGCACCACCGGGGGTGGTCGCGGTGGGCCAGCCACCCGGGCGTCGGCCGCCCCCCGCGGGCGCGGCCGTGGGCCAGGCACCGGGGGCTGCGGCCGGGGCGGGCTGGGGCTGCTCGGGGGCGGGCGGTGCAGCGGGCGCCGGCCGGGAGGCGTAGGGGAAGCCGCAGTCGGCGGCGGAGGGCGCAGGAGGGGGAGCAAGG
>NZ_JBVJGZ010000028.1:39260-60354 GCF_055587025.1 Streptomyces sp. NPDC048600
GTAGGTGGTGGGTCGGGGGGGGGGGGTTGGGGGGGGGGGGTGTTCCCCCCCCCCCCCCCCCCCCCCAAACACCCCCCCCCCCCCCCCCCCCCCGCCCCCCCCCTTCCCCCCCCCCCCCCCCCCCCCCCCCCCCCCCGGGACCGCCGTAGTCGGCGGCGGCGGGTGCAGGCGCGGGAGCAGGGGCCGGGGCGGAGGGCGTGGGAGCCGGTGCGGGTGCCGCGGGAGCCGTCGGTGCCACGGGAGCCGCCGGGGCGGGAGCGCCCGGACCGGCCGCGCGAACGGCAGCGCGCGCCGCGGCGGCTCCACCGCCGGGCGGGACAGCGGCCGACGGGACAGCGGCGGCGGGGGCGCCCTGCGGCGCCTCCGAGCCGTGCGCCCCGGGGCCGGGGGCGTATCCCATCGCGGGCATCCCCGCGGGGGCGCCCGCGGAGAAGCTGACGCCTCGCTCGATGCGGTCGAGGCGTGCCATGACGGAACGCTCGTCGCCGTAGGCGGCGGGGAGCATCACGCGCGCGCAGATCAGCTCCAACTGGAGGCGCGGCGAGGTGGCGCCGCGCATCTCGGTCAGGCCCTCGTTGACCAGGTCGGCGGCGCGGCTGAGCTCGGCGGCGCCGAAGGTGCTCGCCTGGGCCAGCATCCGCTCGATGACATCGGCCGGGGCGTCGATGAGCCCCTTGTCGGCGGCGTCGGGAACGGCGGCCAGGATGACCAGGTCGCGCAGCCGCTCCAGCAGGTCGGCGACGAAGCGGCGCGGGTCGTTGCCGCCCTCGATGATGCGGTCGACGACCTCGAACGCGGCGGCGCCGTCACCCGTGGCGAAGGCCTCGACGACGGAGTCGAGCAGGGAGCCGTCGGTGTACCCGAGGAGGGAGGTGGCCATGGCGTACGTCACACCCTGCTCCCCCGCGCCCGCGAGGAGCTGGTCCATGACGGACATCGAGTCACGCACGGAACCGGCGCCGGAGCGCACGACCAGCGGCAGCACCCCGTCCGCGACCGGGATGTCCTCCTTCTGGCACACCTCGCCGAGGTACTCCCGCAGGGTGCCCGGCGGCACGAGCCGGAAGGGGTAGTGGTGGGTCCGCGAGCGGATGGTTCCGATGACCTTCTCGGGCTCCGTCGTGGCGAAGATGAACTTGAGATGCTCCGGGGGCTCCTCGACGACCTTCAGGAGCGCGTTGAAACCGGCCGACGTGACCATGTGTGCCTCGTCGATGATGTAGATCTTGTAGCGGCTGCGGGCGGGCCCGAAGAAGGCCTTCTCCCGCAGGTCACGGGCGTCGTCCACACCGCCGTGGGAGGCCGCGTCGATCTCGATGACATCGATCGAGCCGGGGCCGTTGCGCGCGAGGTCGCGGCAGGAGTGGCACTCGCCGCAGGGCGTCGGGGTGGGACCCTGCTCGCAGTTCAGGCAGCGGGCGAGGATGCGCGCGCTGGTCGTCTTGCCACAGCCGCGCGGACCGCTGAACAGGTACGCGTGATTGACCCGGTTGTTCCGCAGCGCCTGCTGCAACGGGTCGGTGACATGCTCCTGCCCGATGACCTCGGCGAACGACTCCGGGCGATAGCGGCGGTACAGCGCGAGAGACGACACGCCTACGAGGTTATAGGCGCCCACTGACAAAGCGGACCGCCCGGCGGGAGCGGGAGCAGCGGTGACGGCGGCGCGGCCGGAGCGCGGGAGCGGCGGCGGCGGATGCCGGGCGGAGCCGGGAAGCCGGTGGGCTCGCCCACGAAGCACCACGAAGCCCCACGACCCCAGCGAAGGACCACGAAGCCTCACGAAGGACCGCCCCGGAGCCGGCCGGGACCCGGGAACGCAGACGCCCCCCACGCACCCGCCAGAGCCGACCTACCCTTGCTGCCTTCCGGCCCTGGGGGAGTTCAGTCAGATAGCGCCGCGTGAGGGGCTGCGCCCACAGTACCCGATCGCGGCCAGCGGGAACGAGTTCGCGAGCACACCTCCGGGTCATGTAATGTTCCCAGCGGAGGATTCGCCTAGAGGCCTAGGGCGCACGCTTGGAAAGCGTGTTGGGGGCAACCCCTCACGAGTTCGAATCTCGTATCCTCCGCCAGTGCCTCACCGGGCACGATGTCGAAGGGCCCCACCGTTCGCGGTGGGGCCCTTCGACGTTTCGCGGCCGGCCGGCCGGTGAGGCGAGGACGTGTCCCTTGGTGCCGCGCTGAAGCGGCAGTCGGCGGCGAGGCCTCCGGCCCTGTCGCGCGGAGGCGAGAGCAGCGGCGGGGCCTCAGGTCTGGTCGTTCACGCAGGTCACCGCCCCTGCCTCATCCGAACGGACGACTCCTTCGTCATCCGTTCCGTGTCCCGTGCCGAGCCTCTCCGTCGACCGGTCGGAGCCCTTGGCGGGCCCAGGATCGAAGCAAGGCGAGGCCGACGACAGGCCGAGCGAACGGACCGCCGACGGCCGTGTCAGGCACGAGGCACATACGAAGGGCTCCCCCGCCATGCAGCACGCTCGTAAGAAGCACCTGTCCACCCGCGCCCGCGTTCTCGCCGGCGGTGCAGTGGTCGCGGCCCTCGCCGCGGGCACCTTCGGCACGGTCGCGGCCAACGCCGCCGACGCCCCGAAGACCGCCGCGCCGGTCGCCGTCGCGCAGAGCAACACCACCGCCTCCACCCACCTGACGATCGACGCCGCCACCGAGGCCGCGCAGGCCGCGCTGGACGCCGCCGAGAAGGAGGGGCAGCGCGTCTCGGTCGCCGTCGTCGACCGCAACGGCAACACGATCGTCACCCTGCGCGGCGACGGCGCCGGCCCGCAGTCCTACGAGTCCGCCGAGCGCAAGGCGTTCACCGCCGTCTCCTGGAACGCCCCCACCTCCGAGCTGGCCAAGCGCCTGGAGCAGGCGCCGAACCTGAAGGACATCCCCGGCACCCTGTTCCTCGGCGGCGGCGCGCCCGTCACCGCCAAGGGCGCCCCGGTCGCGGGCATCGGTGTCGCGGGCGCCCCGTCCGGCGACCTGGACGAGAAGTACGCCCAGGCCGGCGCCGCCTCGCTCGCCAAGTGACCCGTGGCCGGGCCCGCCTCCTCGGTGGGCCCGGCTCCGTGCGCGGAGGACGACGATGATCAGAGCCGTACTGCCGGGACGCGCCCGCAGGGCACCCAGGAGGAGCGCCATGACCGCCTTCGACCACGAACTGCTGCAGGCCGCCGGGCTCGGCGACACCGCCGGAGTGCGGCTCGCCCTGGAGGCCGGGGTCGCCGTGGACGTACGGGACGGGCACGGCCGGACCCCGCTGCTGCTCGCCGCCCTCGCCGACCATGTGGACACCGCGCGGCCGCTGCTCGACGCGGGCGCCGACCCGAACGCGCAGGACGACCGGCAGGACAGCCCCTGGCTGGTCACCGGCGTCACCGGCAGCGTCGCCATGATGCGACTGCTGCTGCCCCACGGCCCCGACCTGACCCTGCGCAACCGCTACGGCGGCGTCTCCCTCATCCCCGCCGCCGAACGCGGCCATGTCGCCTACGTCCGGGCCGTGCTGGACGAGACCGGCATCGACGTCGACCACGTCAACCGGCTCGGCTGGACCGCTCTGCTGGAGGCGGTCATCCTCGGCGACGGCGGCCGGGCCCATCAGCAGATCGTCGAACTGCTGCTGGCCGCGGGCGCCACCCGGGGGCTGCCCGACGGCGACGGCGTCACGCCCCTGGAGCACGCCGAGCGGCGGGGCTTCACCGAGATCGCCGCCCTGCTGCGGCGCGCGTCGTGAAGCGCCGCGCGTTCCTCGCCGCCCTCGGCGTCGCCGCCGCCTCCGCCTGCACACCGGCGGGGAGCGAACAGCGGGGCCGTACGCCGGCCCCGGCCCGGACGGAGAGCCGTACGCCCGCTCCGTCCACTCCGTCCACTCCGTCCGCTCCGTCCGCCGTGCCTTCCGGCGAGCTGCTGCTCGTCACCGACTTCGGCGCGGACACCGTCACCTTCGTCGATCCGGCCCGGGGTCCCGTCGGCTCCGTCGAGGCCGGTACCGCGCCCTACGGGCTCGCGGTCGGCGCGGACGGCACGGCCTGGGCCGCGGCCGCCGAGGGCGTCGCCGTGATCGACACCCGTACCCGCCGCCGGCTCGCCCTCGTCCCGTACCGCACCCCGCCCTCCCGGCTGGGGCCGCCCGCGTACGGCGAGTACCGGGGCGGCGGCATGGGCCTCGCGCTGGCGCCCGACGGGCGGTACGCCTACGTCGGTGTGAACGTCCCCGGCGGCAACGGCGTCCTGGAGGTCGTCGACACCGCCGCCCGCGATGTCGTGCGGACGGTTCCGGTCGGGCGGCGCCCCTTCGACGTGGACGTCTCCGCCGACGGCGCGGAGGTGTACGTCACCGGCCACGACTCCTTCGACGTCACCGTGGTCCCGGCCCGCGGCCGTCCGCGCCGTATCGAGGTCGCGCCGTACGGCACCGAGGGCGGGCTCGGCTCCTGGCTCAAGCCGCACTACGCCGCCGTACGGCCCTCGGACGGTCGGCTGCTGCTGCCGTTCGAGGGGGAGCGGCTGGCCGTGGTCGACCCGCGCACGGGGCGCGTCCGGGTCGAGCCGATGACGGCGAACACCCATCAGCACGGCGTCGCCGTCACGCCCGGCGGGACCCTGCTCGTGGTGGGTACCGGGCCGATCGACCCGGCGGCCGACGGGGGTCCGTCCCTGACCGTGCGCACGCCCGACGGACGGGAGCGCGTGCACCCGCTCCAGGGCCCGCACGAGGACGTCGCGGTGTCCCGGGACGGCCGGACCGCCTATGTCACCGGCGGGTTCACCCGCGACGGGTACTGGGACGGCATCACGGTCGTGGACCTGGCCTCGGGCCGGACACGGCGGCTGCCCGCGGGCAACCGGCCGCTCGGGATCGCCGTCCTCTGACGGCCCCTCGCGTCTCCCCACGTCACCCCGCGCCTGCCCGCGTCGCCCTACGGCACCAGCCGCTGCTCCTTCGCCACCGACACGGCCGCCGCGCGGGTGTCGACGCCGAGCTTGTCGTAGATGCGGCGCAGGTGCGTCTTGACGGTGGCCTCGCTGATGAAGAGGGCCCGGGCGATCTCGCGGTTGGGCAGGCCCTGGGCGAGGTGGGTCAGGATGTCGCGCTCGCGGGGCGTCAGGGTGGGGCGGGGGCTGCGCATCTGGGCCATGACCCGGCCGGCGACCGGCGCGGACAGCGCGGTGCGGCCCTCGGCGGCGGCGTGGATGGCGGCGAACAGTTCCTCGGGGCGTTCGGCCTTCAGCAGATAGCCCGTCGCCCCCGCCTCGATGGCGCGGGTGATGTCGGCGTCGGTGTCGTACGTGGTCAGGACGAGCACGTGCGGGCTGTCGCCGGTGCGGGCGGCGACGATCCGGCGGGTGGTCTCCACGCCGTCGATGCCGGGGCCCAGCTGAAGGTCCATCAGCACGACGTCCGGGGCCAGCTTGCGGGTCAGGGCGATCGCCTCCTCGCCGCTGCCCGCCTCGCCGACGACCTCGATGTCCGGGGCGCTGGCGAGCAGGGCGAGCAGGCCCGCGCGGACCACGACGTGGTCGTCGCAGACGAGGATGCGGGTCATTTCGGCTCCAGGGGGATCGCGGCGGACAGGACGGTGCCCTCGCCGAGGGCGGACTCCACGGTGAGCGTGCCGCCGAGCTGGCGCAGCCGGGCGCGGATGGCGGGCAGGCCGTAGCCGCGGGCGGTGGACGGCTCGGCGGCGGCCGCCCCCGTGTCGAAGCCGCTGCCGTCGTCGGCGACGTCCAGCACGATCTGGTCGTCCAGGCAGGTCAGGGTGAGCGTGGCGGCGGTGGCGTGCGCATGCTCGCGGACGTTGGCCAGGGCACCCTGGGCGATCCGCAGCAGCGCCGACGCGACGGGCGCGGGAAGCGCGGGCACCTGGCCCTCGGTGTGCACCCGGACGGTCAGCCCGGCCCCGCTCTCCCGCTCGGCGACCGCGCGCAGCGCCTCGGACAGGCCGCCCGCGTCGGCGAGGTCGGCCGGGGTGAGGTCGTGCACGAAACGGCGGGCCTCGGCGAGGTTGCTCTCGGCGATCGAGGCGGCCGTGCGGACATGGCCGCGCGCGGTGTCCGGGGCGCCGTCCCAGACCCGGTCGGCCGCCTGGAGCAGCATGCGCTGGCTGGACAGGCCCTGGGCGAGGGTGTCGTGGATCTCCCGGGCGAGCCGCTCGCGTTCGGCGAGGGTGCCCTCGCGGCGCTCGGTGGCGGCGAGTTCGCGGCGGGTGCGGACGAGGTCGTCGATGAGGTCGCGCTGCCGGGCGGCCTGCCGTTCCATCACGACGAAGACGGCGGTGGCGACGGCGGCCACGGCGGGCGGCGCGAGCAGGACGTTCGGGTCGGCCCAGCCCGCGAGCTTCAGCTGGGCGGCCACGGTCAGGGCCGTGAGCAGCGCGACCAGGGTCACCGCGGCACGCGGCGGCAGGGTGCGCAGCCCGGTGTAGAACAGGGGGACCGCGCTCCAGGCGAAGCTGGGGGCGAGGACCACGAGCACCGCCCATGCGGCCACGACCGCGCCGAGCCAGACCAGCCGGCGGGCGGTGAGCCGGGTGCCGAGCGCCGGGCCGAGGACGTAGAGCGCCGCGAGCAGCACCGACAGGGCGATGACCCAGGGGGTGCGGGGTTCGTCGGCGTGCCGGGCGAGATAGCGGGCCAGGGACGCGGCCAGCAGCACGAAGAAGGCCGTGTGCATGACGACCGCGAGGGCGCGGGTGTCGTCCCGTTCCTCCCCTGGAGTCATATCTGGCCTTCCCGGACTGCGCTGAACTGGGCAAACACCTCCATTGTTCCCCTGGTTCGGCCCGTCCGGGTCATCCGTTCGGCTGACCCCGTCAGCCTCCGATACGCACCTTCGTGCTCTCGGTCACCTGGTCCACCTCGGAGACCCGGACGGTGACCTTCATCGTCCAGGTGCCGGCGAGGGGCAGGGTGACGTCGTCGGTGGCCCAGTAGCCGCCGCGGTCGGTCAGCCGCGCGTCGATCGGGCCGAGGTCCTGGGCGGGCAGGGTGAAGGAGATCCGCAGCTCGGGAACGGTGGCGAAACCGCCGTCCGGCCCGAACACCACGGCCTGGACCGAGTTCGCGCCGGCCCTCGCCGGGTCCAGGGAGACCTGGACCTTGCCCCGCCCACCGGGGGTGCCGACGTCGAAGGGGACGGTCGCGGTCGAGGTCACCTGCTCCTGCCGCGCGGGCGCCGCCGCCTCGGCGACGGCCCGGCCGGGCAGGGTGCTGGTGAGCACGGTGGTGACGACCAGGACCAGCACGGCGAGGGTGGCCTCGGCGAGGACGGAGCGGCGCAGGGCGGCGGGGTCGGGGGTGTGGGGTTCGGGGGCCGAGGGCTCTGACGCCGACGATTCCGGGGCGGGTTCGTCCCGGTCGGGTTCGTCCGGGGCGGGTTCGTCCGGGGCGGGTGTCCCGGGGCCGCCGACCGGCTGCGGGGTGCGGGCGCGGACGGCCGCCTCGGACTCCGCCGTCGCCGCCACCGTGGCCTTCGTGGTCGCCGTGGCTGTCGTGGCTGCCATGGCTGCCGCGTCTGCCATGGCTGTCGTGGTCGTCGTGGTCCGCTCCAGGCGGGTCGTCCAGCGCCGGGAGAACGCCGCCGCTGTGAGCAGTACGGCGACCACGCCCAGCTTGGTGAGCAGGACGCGGCCGTACGCGGTGCCGGTGAAGGCGTCGAGGGAGCCGAGGCCGCGCCAGGACTGGTAGACCCCGGTGACCACCAGGACGCCGACACAGGTGAGGGCGAGCCGGGAGAAGCGGGTCGTCGTCTCGGCGGAGGGGGTGCCGCGGAGCAGGGCCGCGAGTCCGCCGAGCCAGACCGCCATGGCCAGCAGATGCAGCACCGAGGAGGTCATCGCCGCCGGGACCTGGATTCCGGCGGAGGCGTGCTCGGCCGCCGCCCAGGTCAGGGCGAGGCCCGTGGCCAGGACCGCGCCGACGGCGTGCGTGGCCGGGGTGCGGCGGGCGGCCGGCTTCCTCAGGTAGAGGGCCGCGGCCGCCAGCAGGGCCAGCCGGGCGAGCAGGGCCCGGCCCGGGCGGCCGCTGAGGGTGCGGTTCAGCGCGTCGGCGTCGAGGCCGGTCCAGGGGGCGGTGCCCGCCTCGTACGGGGCGCGCAGCATCAGCAGGGCGACCGTGGCCGCGAGGAGCGCCCACCAGCCGGTGCGGAGCAGGGGCCGCAGCCGGCCCGGGTCGGCCGGACGGCACACGGCGGTGAACACGGCGGTGCCGAGCAGCAGGGCGGCGGCGAGGTAGGCGAGGTAGCGGGCCGCGTTGTGCAGGGCCGTGGTGGCGGGGTGCTCGGGCTGGGCGAGGTCCGGGGCGGCCGTGGTGGGGGTGGGTTCGCCCACGGAGAAGGTGAACGCGCCGGACACGGGGTGGCTGTCGGCGGAGACCACGCGCCAGGCCACGGTGAACGTGCCCCGCCCCAGCCCTTCGGGCAGGCCGACCCTGACCGTCCTGTCGCCCTCCGGGCCGTGGGTCGGCTCCGGCAGCTCCACGCGGTGGTTGCCGGGGTCCAGCAGCCGGATCGAGCCGTCGAGCAGGGCGACCGGCTCGGTGAAGGTCAGGGTGAGGTCACGGGGGGCGGTGTCGAGGACCGTGCCGTCCGTGGGGGTGGTGCTGCGGAGCGCCGCGTGGGCCGCGGCCGGGGTGGCCGGGGCGAACAGCAGGGTCAGCAGGAGGGGGACCAGCAGGAGGACATGCCGTGTGCGCACGTGTACGTGTACGTACGGGGGCGGCGTTGTGTTCAGCCGGGTTCGGGATCGTCGCCCTGGCGGGGGAACGCGGGACTTCCCGTAGCGGCCGGGAGCCCGCGCACGCGGGAGCATCCGATGCCGACCGGTACGGAACGCTCGGACGTGCGGGTTCGTCGTGGCCGGTCGCGCAGTTCCCCGCGCCCCTGAAGCGGCCGGGAGCCCGCCGACGCGGGGCTTCCCCCACCGGCCGGCGGACGGCCGCGTCACCATCCGGGCCGGGCGGACACCCCGCCGTCCACCACCAGGTCCTGGCCGGTGATCCAGGAGGCCAGTGGGGAGGCGAGGAAGACGCAGGCGTCGGCGACGTCCTCGGGGCGGCCGAGGCGGCGCAGCGGGGCGGCGGCCTGCCAGCGGGCCGTTCCCTCGGGCCAGGCCTCGGCGAGGCCGTCGCGGTCGATCAGGCCCGGGGAGACGCTGTTGACCCGGATGCCCCACTCCCCGTACTCGACGGCGGCCGCGCGGGCGTGCATCACCACCGCCGCCTTGGAGGCGCTGTAGTGGGCGTGGCCGAGGGCCGGGCGGTGGGCCTCGACCGAGGCGATGTGGGTGACCGAACCGCTCCCGGACCGGGCCCGCATGACCTCCGCCGCGGCCTGGGTGCAGGCGAAGACGCCGGTGAGGTTGGTGTCCAGGACGGCCCGCCACTCCTCCGCCGGCATTCCGGGCAGGGCCCGTACCGGCTGCACCCCCGCGTTGTTGACCAGCGCGTCCAGACGGCCGTCGCCGAACCGCGCGGCCTCGTCCACCAGCCGTCGGCACGCGGACTCGTCGGTCAGCTCGGCGGTCAGCACGACGGCCCGCCCGCCCGAGGCGCGGATCAGCGCGGCGGTCTCGCCGGCCCGCTCCACGGACGTACGGCAGTGCAGCGCCACCGCCGCGCCCTCCTCGGCGAACCGGAGCGCGATGCCGCGTCCGATGCCGCCGCCCGCGCCCGTGACCAGGGCCACCTGGTGCCGCAGGAGTCCTTCGCGCCGCTCGTTCATGGCCGGCACAGTGCCATGATCCGGTCCGCTTCGGCGGGGTAGCGCGCCGTCAGGTCCGCGGCCGTGCCGTGCTCGTAGTCCTCGTAGGTGAAGCCGGGTGTGGTCGTGCAGCCGAAGAACGTCCAGGTGCCGCCCTCGGCGACCCGGCCGCCCATCCAGGTGCCCGCGGGGACGGTCAGCTGGGGCCGCTGGCCGCGGCGGAGGTCCGGTCCGAGCACCCGGGTGGCGGTGCCGCCGTCGGGGGCGAGGAGGAGCAGTTCGAGCGGGTCGCCGAGGTAGAAGTGCCAGACCTCGTCGGACTTCAGGCGGTGCAGGGCGGAGTAGTCGCCGTCGGCGAGGAGGGCGACGATGGCCGTGCCCTCCGGACGGCCGTCGGGGCGTTCGGGGCCGGTCCAGGTGCGACGGAACAGTCCGCCTTCGAGCGGGATGGGCTCCAGACCGTACTGCGCGACCAGCTCCTCCGGCGTCATGCCGGGAAGGCTACCGCCCTTGCGAGGAAGGCGAGTTGGGCCTTCTTCTCGGGGAGGTACACGTCCGGGAGGTCGATCTCGGGCAGGACGACCTCGGGGCCGTTCTCGAAGCCGAGCCTGCTGAACAGGGCGACGGCCTTGGCGTTGCGGACGTCGGGGTCGACGACGACCCGCTGCCGGTCCAGGGTGAGCAGGACGTACGAGGTGATCACGGAGGTCAGCGCGCGGGTCCAGCCGGGCCGGGCGCCGCCGGATCCGGCGGGGGAGAGGAGCAGGTGGGCGCCGATGTCGCCGGGGAGGACGTCGTAGCACTCGCCGACCCTGTCGGCCTCGGGCTCGTAGGTCTGGAAGAGGGCGACGGCCTCGCCCTCCCGCTCCAGCAGGAAGGCGTGGTGGGTGTCGAGGGTGTCCATGTGGGCGTAGATCTCCTCGACCTGGGAGACCGTCAGGCCGGCCATGCCCCAGAACTCGGCGCGTTCCTCGCTCACCCAGCCGTGCAGGACCGGGGCGTCGGCGGCGGCGTCGAGGCGCAGCACGCGGAAGAGGCCGAAGCCGTCGACGCGCTGTTCGTGGACGGCGGTGCGGGCGGCGTACGGGTCAGACATCGGTCTCCTTGGTGAGCTGGTCCCAGTCGGTGACGACCGGGGCGAGGTCGCCCGCGAGCCAGAGCGGCAGCTGGTCGCGGTGGTGGGGCGAGCCGGGGACGCCCCAGGCGCCGAAGGGCACGATCCAGCGACTGTCCTCGCGCCGGGCGAGGTCCCACACGAAGCGGGCGGCGGGGGCGCGGGCGGCGAGGTCGGTGACCCCGGGGACGGCCGAGGTGCACAGCACGCAGTCGTGGTCGCCGGACAGGCCCGGTTCGTCGGGCGCGGCGTCGGGCAGGGCCCGCCAGGGGGCGAGGCGGTGGGTGTCGCCCCAGGCGGCGCCGGGCCGCGCGGCGGTCTCCTCCAGGGCCTCGCGGACGACTGCCTCGCGGTCGATGCCGTACAGGTCCTTCGCCCGGAGCATGTTCTCCAGCGCGAACCCGACGCGCGGGAGGAGGGCGAGCCAGGGCAGCAGGACCTCGGAGTGCGCGGTCGGCCGGGCGAGCTCGGCGAAGGCGGGCTGCGCGGCGAGGGCCCGTACGACCCGGGTCCGCAGGGCGGCGTAGGCGGCGGCGTCCCGGCTGTCCGCGTCCATCCGGCGGTCCCAGCGCAGCAGACGCTCACGCAGGGCGGCGGCCTCGGGGCCGAGAGGTGCGCGGATGTTCTCGATCTGCTCGAGCAGGGCCGCGGCCGAGGCCAGCCGGGTGTCCATGTGGATCGCCGGCATGTCGGCGACCGCCCACTTCTCCTTACCGGCGAGCAGTTCGGCGATCCGGTCGGCGCGGTGGCGCGGGGCGAACTCGACGCCGAGGGGGGCGGCGAGGCCGCGTTCGTTGGCCATCACGGCCGCGCCCCGGCCGGGGACGGCCGCGCGGGGCGTCTCGTGCCAGCCCTGCCAGGCGTGGCCGTCCTCCCAGGCGTCGACCACGCCGGTCCCGTGCGACGCGGGGCGCAGGGGCACCCGGCCGGCGACACGGTGGAGGGTGCCTCCGTCGGTGTCGGCTGCCTGGAGGACGTTGACGGGCTCGGCCCAGCGGTCGGCGGCCCGGTCGATGTCGGCGACGGTGCGCGAGCGCAGCAGCGGCAGCAGGGCGGAGAAGCCCAGGTCGGCGGTGACGCGGGCGGCGTAGCGCAGGCTGAGGGCGAGCGGGGTGCCGTCGTCGAGGCCCTCGGGGCCGCCCTCGACGACGGGGCCCCGGTCGGTCTCGATGATCTCCACCCGCACCGGCTCCTCTCCCGCGACCTCGACGGTCTCGGTGTGCAGGGCGGCACGGTGCCACAGTCCGTCGGGGCCGAGCGCCTCGACACCGGCGCCGGTGCGGCGCAGCCGCTCGCGGTAGAGGTCCTGGCTGTCGGCCATGGCGTGGGTGATGGACCAGGCGACGGCTCCGGCGTGACCGAAGTGGGCGATGCCGGGGACGCCGGGCACGGCGAGGCCGACGACGTCGAACTCCTCGCAGGCGAGGCGTATCTGCTGGTAGACGCCGGGGTCCTCGATGAAGCGGTGGGGGTCGCCGGCGAGCAGGGGCCGCCCGGTGACGGTGCGGTCGCCGGTCAGCAGCCAGCCGTTGCTGCCCGCGGTGCCGGGGCCGTCGGTGGCGAACAGGGCGACGGCTTCGGGGCCGAGGTGGCGGCGGAGCCGGTCCCGCCAGATCTTGGAGGGGAACCCGGCGAACGGGATGTGCGCGCTGAGCCAGATCGCGTACGGCGTCCAGGGCTCCCACCGGCCCGGCGCGAGCCCGGCCCGGGCGAACTCCGGTGCCCCGGCCGGGGCCGTACCGTCCGCCACCTCCGCGAGGCCCTCGTTGACTCCCTCCACATACGCCCGGACCCATGCCGCGCTCTCCGGGTCCGTCTCCTCCAGGCGCGCGGCGCACCGCCGGGCGGTGTCGGCTAGGCGCAGCCGGCGGGCGAAGACGTCCCAGGCGACGGCCTCGGGGCCGAGGAACGCCGCCGTGGTGCCCTGGGCCCGGTGCCGCTCGACCTCCAGCTGCCAGGCCCGGTCGCGGGCGGTGACCCGGCCCTGGGCGCGGGCGAGCGCGAGGACGCCGTCGGCGCGCAGATGGGGGATGCCCCAGGCGTCCCGGTAGATCTCGGTGGTCACCCTCGCCCCTTTGTGTTTTAGGTAAGCCTTGCCTAAGTGAAGTGTGCCGGAATCGTACGCGACCCGGCAGGGCACCGGGGGGCCGGGGTCGCCGCCCGCGGCCGGACCGGCCCCCGGGGCACGGGCAGGGGCAGCGACCCCTCGGATCTCACGGTCCGGAGCCCCCGCGTCACCGTCCGGGACCGGTGCCCGCCGCGGCCCGGCGTTCAGCGGCGCTCACGTGGAGAGCTGACGCCGGGAGAGAGATGATCGGGGTCATGGACGCCACGCTGCACCTCGCCCAGGATCCGAAAGCCGACGCCCTGCTCGGCCGCAGCCCGTTCGCCGCGCTGGTGGGGATGCTGCTGGACCAGCAGGTACCGATGGAGTGGGCGTTCAAGGGCCCGCGCACGATCGCCGACCGGCTCGGCGCGGACGACCTGGACGCCCACGACATCGCCGCCCAGGACCCGGAGGACTTCGCCGCGCTGCTCTCGGAGAAGCCCGCGGTGCACCGCTACCCGGGCTCCATGGCCCAGCGCGTCCAGAAGCTGAGCCGCTACCTCGTCGAGCACTACGACGGCAACGCCGAACTCGTCTGGAAGGGCGTCGGCGACGGGCCCGAACTGCTGCGCCGCCTGGAGGACCTGCCCGGCTTCGGCAAGCAGAAGGCGCAGATCTTCCTGGCCCTGCTCGGCAAGCAGCTCGACGTACGTCCCCCTGGCTGGCGCGAGGCCGCCGGGGCCTACGGCGAGGACGACGCCTTCCGTTCCGTCGCGGACATCACGGGGCCGGAGTCCCTCGCCAAGGTCCGTGCCCACAAGCAGGAGATGAAGGCCGCGGCGAAGGCGGCCCGTGCCGTGAAGAAGGCCTGACCCCGAGCGCCCCGGCAGCCCGGCGGCGCGGCCACCCCCGTGGCCCCCTCCAGGTGGCACGCCCCGGCCCGGCCGCCGAAGCATGAAACATGACCGAGGCACCTACGGGCTCCCCCTGGGGCCCCGACCACGACGACCGCGGCGTCCACGGCGGCGCGCCCCCGCACCACGGCCCGCACGCCCCTGAACCGCCCCTCGAGGGCCCCCTGCACGTCCTGTCCCGGGCCGCCTGGCAGATCGTCCTGCTCACGGGCGTCGCCTCGCTGGTCCTCGGCGTCCTCGTGCTGGTCTGGCCGGACGCGTCACTGTTCGTCGTCGGCCTTCTCTTCGGCGTCCATCTGCTGGTCAGCGGCGTCCTCCAGCTCGTCGCCGCGTTCGGCACCCACCGGACGACCTCGCTGCGCGTCCTCGCCTTCGTCAGCGGCGCCCTGTCGATCCTGCTGGGCCTGTTCTGCTTCCGCGGCCCGATGCAGTCGATCCTGCTGCTGGCCCTGTGGATCGGCATCGGCTGGCTGTTCCGCGGCATCACCCAGACGCTGGCCGCCGCCTCGGACAGCTCGATGCCGGCCCGCGGCTGGCAGATCGCCCTCGGCGTGCTCACGTTCGTCGCCGGCGTCGTGCTGATCGACTCGCCCTTCGAGTCGGTCGCCGTGCTCACTCTGGTCGGGGGCATCTGGCTGCTCGTGGTCGGCGTCACGGAGATCGTCACGGCGTTCTACATCCGCGGACGTGCCAGGCGGGTCCCGCGGACGGTGTGAGCGGCGGCTCAGGCCTGCGGGGGAGAGGGCCGAGGTGGGCCTCGCGTGTGGTCCAAGCAGGCGGATCTTGGTCTCGGAGTGCTGCACGCCGGGCCCTCGCCGGGCACAGCACTCGGCATGAGCACCACATCGCGCCCGACCCGCAGCCTCACCTGGCCGCGGGTGCTCGTGCTGGTGCTCGCCCTGCTCCTGGGCACGCCCCCGGGGGTGTGCGGTCTCGCCGCGCCGGCCCTGGCCGTCCCGGGCGAGAGCGTCGAGTACGACGTACTGGACTCCGCCCTGAGGCCGCCGGCCCGCTCCGCCCGCCGTCCCGCCGCGTCCCCGCGCCCCGCCCCGGCCCCGGCCGGCCCGGCGGCGCCCCGCACCGGACCCGGCCCGCTCCACCCGGCGGCGCCGCGGCCGCCGTACGCCCTGCGCGGGCTGCGCACGGTGGTGCTGCGCTGCTGACAGGGCCGCTCAGGCAGCCCTGTCCCTCCCGACACAAGGAGCACCCGAGATGCCCTCGGACCCCTACGCGGTGCTGCGCGCCCTGCTGCGCGCCGAGGCCGCACGCGGCGCGCCCAAGCCGGAGAGCAAGCGGCCCGAGCCGCGGCCTCCGGTGAAGCGGCGAGAGTCCCGCTGAAGCGGGCCGGGCGTCCCACACGGACGCCCGGCTCACCGCGACACGGGACCCGCCCCGGATGCGCGGCTAGGAGCCGCGAGGCAGGACCCGGAACGCGACTCGGCCCCGGCGGCCCCGGTTCAGTGGCGTCGCCCCGCAACGGACCCTGTTCAGCGGCGTCTGCGGGCCGTGCCGAAGACCGAGCGGGTGATCTCCCGTCCGATCTGCGTGCCGATCGACCGGGCCAGCGACCTGAACATGCCGCTGCTCATGACCTGCTCCACCATGGACCGCTCGTCCCCGGGAGCGGACCCGGCCTCCTCCCGCCTCCCGCGCGGCGCGTCCGCGGGCCTCTCCGCCGCCCGCTCCCCCGGATGCTCCGGCTTCCCCTCGGCCAGCTTCTCGTACGCCGACTCTCGGTCCACAGCCTGTGCATAACGTTCGTACAGCGGCGATCCCGTCACCGCGCGGTCCAGCCCGGCCGCGTCGACCGGCCCCATCAGCGACTCGGGGGCCCGCAGCCGGGTCGCGGCGACCGGCGTCGGCGCGCCCCTCTCGCCGAGGACGGTCACCACGGCCTCGCCGGTGCCGAGGCCGGTGAGCAGCTCCTCCAGGTCGTAGGCCGAATCCGGGAAAGTCCTCACCGTGGCCTTCAGCGCCTTCTGGTCGTCCGGGGTGAAGGCGCGCAGCGCGTGCTGGATCCGGTTGCCCAACTGCCCGAGCACGTCGGAGGGGACGTCCTTCGGCGACTGCGTCACGAAGAACACCCCGACTCCTTTCGAGCGAATGAGCCGCACGGTCTGCGTGATCGCGTCGAGGAAGGCCTTGGAGGCCCCGTCGAACAGCAGATGCGCCTCGTCGAAGAAGAACACCAGCTTCGGCCGGTCGGCGTCGCCGACCTCGGGCAGGTCGTGGAAGAGGTCCGCCAGCAGCCACATCAGGAACGTCGAGAACAACTGCGGCCTGTCCTGCACGGCGGGCAGCTCCAGCACCGAGACCACGCCGCGCCCGTCCGCCGCCGTGCGGAGGAACTCCGCCGTGTCGAACTCCGGCTCGCCGAAGAAGTCGCCCATGCCCTGCGCCTCGAAGGCGGTCAGCGAGCGCAGGATCACCCCGGCCGTGGCGGTGGACAGCCCGCCGATGTCCCGCAGTTCCGGCCTGCCCTCGTCGGACACGAGGAAGGCGACCACCGCGCGCAGGTCCTTGAGGTCGACCAGCTCCAGGCCCTTGGTGTCGGCATAGTGGAAGATCAGGCCGAGGGACTGTTCCTGGGTCCGGTTGAGCCCGAGCACCTTCGACAGCAGCAGAGGCCCGAAGCCGGTGACGGTGGCCCGTACGGGGATGCCGTGGCCGATGCCGCCGAGCGCGTAGAACTCGGCCGGGAAACCGGTCGCCGTCCACCGCTGCTGGACCTCTGCGGCCCGCGAGCGGACCTTGTCGCCCTCGGCGCCGGGCGCGGACACGCCGGAGAGATCGCCCTTCACGTCGGCGAGGAACACCGGCACGCCCTGGGCCGAGAGCTGCTCGGCGATCAGCTGGAGCGTCTTGGTCTTCCCCGTGCCGGTGGCGCCCGCGACCAGGCCGTGCCGGTTGAGCACGGGCAACGGGACGCGCACCTGCGCGTCGGGCAGGCAGTGCCCGTCCCAGATCAGGGCGCCCAGGTCCAGCGCGGGGCCGCTGAAGGCGTACCCGGCGGCGATCCGCAACGCCTCCTCGGGCAGGGCCGGGGCGCTGCCCGGAGCCTCGGGCGCGACGGCCCCGGGCATGGTCTCGCGGTCGCTCATGGCGGACCCCTGTTCCGATTCGACCCGGTTCACGGCATCTTTTCCAGGGTCGCACTGCGTCTCCATGGCTGCGCCCGGAAGGTCTTGACCGGTAGGCTTTCCGTGTGATCTTCAAGCGCATCGGAAACGGCCGGCCGTACCCCGACCACGGCCGGGAGAGCACCCGGCAGTGGGCGGACGTCGCGCCGCGCCCGGTCCGCCTCGATCAGCTCGTGACGACCAAGCAGCAGCTCGACCTGGAGACCCTCCTCGCCGAGGACTCCACCTTCTACGGCGATCTGTTCGCACACGTCGTGAAGTGGCAGGGCGACCTCTACCTGGAGGACGGCCTGCACCGCGCCGTCCGCGCCGCGCTCCAGCAGCGCCAGGTGCTGCACGCGCGCGTGCTGGAGCTGGACTAGGGCCTGCACCAGGGCTTTTCGAGGCCTTCCAGGGCTTCACCAGGCCTCTCGGGACCTCAACCCGCCGGCCCGCTGTTGGCCCTTTCGGGTTGGACCGCGCAGCGTCGAATGATCATCTAGTAGGCATCGTCGCCGCGTCGCACTACGCTGCGCCCATGAGCATGCTGACTCCCCCCGGCATGGGCGGCCAGTACCGGATCACGGGGGACAAATACCCGCGAATGCGCCGCCCCCGGCGGCGCGCCCGGCGCGTCCTCGCGGCCGTCGCCACCCTCGCCGTTCTCGGGACGGCCGGGTGGGGCACCTTGCAGCTCATCGACGTCTTCTCCGGCGGCGACGGCGACAAGGCCAGCGCGGCCGGGCCCAAGGCGGACTGCGCCACCAAGGCCAGTCCCTCCCCCGGTGCGGCCAAGGTCCTGCCCGAGCCCCGCCGGATCACCGTCAACGTCTTCAACGCCACGACCCGCGCGGGCCTGGCCAAGCAGACCGCGGACGAGCTGAAGAAGCGCGGCTTCCGCATCGGCGACGTGGGCAACGCGGCCGCCGAGTTCGACAAGAAGGTCAAGGGCATCGGCCTCCTGCTCGGCCCCGCCTCCGCCCGGGACACCGCGCTCCCGGTCCTCGCGGCCCAGCTCACCGGCGCCGAACCCCGCACGGACGCGGCCCGCAAGAACACCACCCTGGACCTCATCATCGGCGACAGGTTCCGCACCCTCACCCCCACAACAACCGCCGCCCAAACCCTCACCAACCTCAAGGCCCCGGCCCCCACCAACAAAAACACCTGCTGACCCCAGCGGGGTCTTCAAGGGCACGCGGAACGGCGCAGTCTCTTGGGGGCGCGAGGAACCGCGCGATCTTCAGGGCGCGGGGAACGGCGCAATCTTCAGGGGCGCGAGGAACTGCGCAATCTTTTAGGGGCGCGGGGAACGGCGCAAAGCTCTAAGCCGCGCCAAGATCCCCCAGAACTGTCAGGCGCGCGAGGAACCACGCAGCCCCTGGGGGCGCGGGGAACTGCGCAAAGCCCTGAGCCGCACGCAGATCCCACAGAACTGTCAGGCGCGCCGGGAACGGCGCAAAGCCGTAAGGGGCGCGGGGAACTGCGCGACCGGCCACAACGGACCGGCAGCCGCAGGCAACCCGCACCCCTCACCGCCCGAAAAGCAGGGCACCGCCCTACTCGGCAGCCCCATACATACGGTCCCCCGCATCCCCCAGCCCCGGCACGATGTACCCGTGCTCATTGAGCCGCTCGTCCACGGACGCCGTCACCACGGTCACCGGCGTCCCCGCCAGCTCCCGCTCCATCACCTCGACCCCCTCGGGCGCGGCGAGCAGCACGACGGCGGTCACATCGTCGGCCCCCCGCTTGATCAGCTCATGGATCGCCGCGACCAGCGTGCCGCCCGTCGCCAGCATCGGGTCCAGCACGTACACCTGCCGCCCGGAGAGGTCCTCCGGCATCCGCGTCGCGTACGTGGAGGCCTGGAGCGTCTCCTCGTCACGGATCATGCCCATGAAGCCCACCTCGGCGGTCGGCAGCAGCCGCACCATGCCCTCCAGCATGCCGAGACCGGCCCGCAGGATCGGCACCACCAGCGGGCGCGGGTGGGAGAGCTTGACGCCGGTGGTCCGGGCGACCGGCGTGTCGAGGTCGACCTGCTCGGTGCGTACGTCCCGCGTGGCCTCGTAGGCGAGCAGGGTGACCAGTTCGTCGGCGAGACGCCGGAAGGTCGCGGAGTCGGTGCGCTGGTCGCGCAGGGTGGTGAGCTTGTGGGCGACCAGAGGGTGGTCGACGACGTGGAGACGCATGCCCATAACAGTAACCGCGCGGCCTGTCCCCGCGCGCTGGCGTCAAACCGCCCGGTCGGGGGAAAGTGGGAGGGACGGACTGGGCTGGGGTGGTGTGCCGATGCGGGATCTGCCTGACCACGAGGGCCGCGAGGGCGCCGGCGGTACGGCCGGGCCCGGCGCCGAGGAGAGCGCGCCGGAGAGCGACGCCGAGCGCCGGAGGCGACGCGCCCGGTTCCTGCGCGAACTCGCCGAGGCCCGCGAGCTGCGTGACCGGGTCCAGCCGCGCAGGGCCAAGGCCGCCCGGCTGCGCCACGCGATGCGCATGCGCACGTTCCGCTGGTAGAGAATCCCAGGTCGGAAAGTCGGCGGCGGAAACGGGAAGATCCGCGCCTGTCACGGGTGTTGACCGGGTCGGGCGTGCGCGGACCCGGGCTGAACCCGCGTACGATCCGCACGTGGCGGCAACGAGTGCGCTGGTGAGTCGATCGCACGGCCGCGATCGAAACTGCCGGACACAGGGAGCCGAAGACGTCCCCTGGACGCCTTGTTTCTGCCACGATTCCGAGTGGGTGGGGCTCGGAGCCTGAGCTCTCCCCGCCCGCAACCTCCGCCGGGGGGACCCCCAACCGGCACGCCTCTGACCAGTGGGAGAGTCACGGTGTACTTCGCCGCACTGCTCGCGCGCACCGAAGACGGGTGGGAAGCGAGCGACACAGAGCTCGACGATGTGGAAAGCCTGTCCGATCTGGCCGAACTGGCCCGGGAGTCCTCCGGCGACGAAGATGACACGGTCCTCGTGTTCATCGAGCAGGAGGACTCGTGGTTCGGCATCGTCCGTGTGGACGGTGAGGACGACCCGCGCGTCTATGTCTCCGACGCCGCTGCCGCCGCCCGCAGCTCGTACGGCGAGATCCTGCTCACCGACGAACTGCTCGGCCGGGACCCGGGTGACGACGACCTGGACACCCTGGACCTCGACGGAACCGAGGACGGCGAGGACGAGGACTCCGCCGACGGCGCCGACTCCGACGGCGCCTCCGCCGACGCCGTGCCGCACGGCCCGGTGGGCGACTCGGGCATCCTCGACGACCTCGGTATCGGCGAGAAGGAGCTGAAGACGTTGTCCGACGACGCGCTGGGTGTGATCGCCGAGGCCCTCGGCGCGGCGGAGGTCCTGGAGACCGTCCGCTGACCGCACCGAGGGATGAGGGCCGGACGCCCGAGGCCCCCGGGCACCCCGGAACCCCCGGGCGTCCCGCGGGCCCCGAGGGCTTCGACCCGGTACGCGACCGCTGGCGGGACCCGATGCGCCTCGCCCTGGAGGAGGCCGAACTGGCCGTCCGGGGCGGGGACGTCCCCGTCGGCGCCGTCGTGCTGGCCGCGGACGGCCGTACGGTCCTCGCCGCCGCCCACAACGAGCGCGAGGCCGGCGGCGACCCGACGGCCCACGCCGAGGTGCTCGCCATCCGGCGGGCGGCCGCACGGCTGCGGGAGGCCGGGTCGCCGGACGCCACCGGTGAGGCCGTCGGCGGGCGGCGCGCGGGCGACTGGCGGCTGACCGGCTGCACGCTCGTGGTCACGCTGGAGCCGTGCACGATGTGCGCGGGCGCGATCGTCCTGTCCCGGGTCGACCGGGTCGTCTACGGCGCCCGCGACGAGAAGGCGGGTGCGGCCGGCTCGCTCTGGGACGTGGTCCGCGACCGGCGCCTCAACCACCGCCCCGAGGTAGTGGAGGGCGTCCTGGCCGAGGAGTGCGCGCGGCAGCTCACGGAGTTCTTCCGGACCCGCTGACCGCGTGGGGAGTCCCACCGAATACCGATTTCTGCCCAGGCCGCCCCGTGCTGTAGGGTCTCCCTCGGTAGCGTGTCCGAGCGGCCGAAGGAGCTCGCCTCGAAAGCGAGTGTGGCGCAAGTCACCGAGGGTTCAAATCCCTCCGCTACCGCTGGTAGAAGGGGGGGGGGGGGGGGGGAGGAGGGGGGGGAGGGGGGGGTGTGTTTCCTTGCCCCTTTTCTTGGTTTCTCCC
>NZ_JBVJGZ010000028.1:60364-77900 GCF_055587025.1 Streptomyces sp. NPDC048600
AAGAGGGGGGAGAAAAACCCACCGCGGCCCCCCCCCCCCCCCCCCCCCCCCGAAGGCCGCCCCCCCCCCCCCCCCCCCCCCCCCCCCCCTTCAGCTTCCGTCTCACTTACCGTCTCAGTTGGTCCGCATGCACCCCCTCCCTCTGCCGGACACAATGGGACGTAAGGGAGGTGGTGGACATGGACACTGGTTGGATGTTGACCGTCGTCCTGGGTGGGGCGGTCGTCGTTCTCATCGCTTCCAGCGCAGCTCTCCGAAGCCTGCTGCACGCCATCTTTCGGCGACCCCGCTCCAAATCCGTGATTGTCAAGGTCAACGGCAAGTTCAGGGTGGCAAGCGGCTCCACCACTGAGGAACTTCAGAAAAGCCTGAAGCACTTGTACGCCAAGGCCTTTGAACGAGGGGCCGACCAGAGCAGCAATCCTGGCACCCGCGACGGCAGCGCCCCTTCTGATCGCGATTCCGCACGCCAAGGGGGGCGGGTCGAATGAGTAAGGACCTCGCTCCCGCTGAGAACGAAGCCACCCAGCACCCGATCCCTGCGGGTCAGACTCTCCTGACGGCCAACTTCAAGCTTGTCTTCATCTGCGTGACTGTCATAACGCTGGTGACGCTAGCCGCAAGCGTCTACATCGGTCTTTTCGTTACGAATCCGACCGATGCCGGGAAGTCCGCTATGGAGACGTGTTCGACCCTGGCAAAACTGGGGTTTGGCGCCATGGTGGGGCTGCTCGGCGGCAAAGCGGTGCAGTAGCGCCTTAACCAGCAACCGTTACTGCGCCCAGCGACATTCACCTACTCCTCCCAGATGAGCCCGTCGAGCCGACGAGCAACATCGCTGCGGACGGAGTCGACCATGTGCTGGTACCGCGCGGCCATGGCCGTGGTGGACCAGCCCATGAGCCCCATGACGGCCCGCTCGGAGACTCCGAGGATCAGCAGGACCGTAGCGGCGGTGTGGCGGGCGTCGTGCAGTCGGCCGTCTCGGACCTTGGCGTCGTCAAGCAGTTCCTTCCAGTCGTCGTAGTCCGTCCGGGGGGATGTGCCCCGACCGGTCGCGGTCGCGAAGAGCCACCCTTCGTCCGTCCAGTCGGCGCCAGCCGCCCCGCGCTCCGCTTGCTGCGTGGCCTGGTGGGTGCGCAGCAGGTCTACGAGCTGAGAGGGAAGCCCGATGGCCCGCCGTCCTGCGCGGGACTTGGTGTCGGCCGTCTCCGGGTTGGTCCGCTGACGCTGCGGGCAGTACCCAGCTTTCCTCGCGCAGGGGTCCGCGCAACCGTGGGCGTAGCGCGGCCGACGGCGGCTCCGCCGGACCATGAGTACGCCCCGGTCAAGGTCGACGTCCGCCCATTTGAGGCCCAGCGCCTCGCCCTGTCGGAGTCCGAGGGCGAGCGCCACGGCCCACCGGGCGGAGTTCCGGCGGTCGTCGGCCGCCCGCAAGAGCCGTTGGACCTCTTCGACCGTGTAGGGCTCGATCTCCTCTTCGCTCACGCGGGGCGCCTTGGCGAGTTGGACGGGGTTTCGGGCGAGGTGGCCACGCCGGACCGCTTCGTTCAGGGCGGTGCGGAACGTGCGGTGAATCTGGTGGATCGTCCCCGCCTTACGCCCCTCGGCCACCATGTGTCCGTAGAAGGCTTCGATGTACTCCGGCTTGAGCTTGTCCAGCCGGTGAGCGCCGAGGGCGGGGACCAGGTGCTTCCGCACGGCGACGCCGTACCCGACCATCGTGTTCTCGTTCACGGCGAGCGGGGCGATGTTCTCGACCCAGTGGGTCAGCCACGTCTTGACGGTCCAGGGGCGGCCCGCCTTTCGGATGGTCTTCGCGTCGCGCTCCCGTTCCAACTCGCGGACCGCAGCGGTTACCTCGGCGCGGGTCTTCCGTTCGACGTGCCGACGGTCCGGCTTGCCGTCGTCACGGATGCCGACCGTCACGCGGCCGTGCCACTTCCCGTCCGCCCCCTGATAGATGGACGAACGGCCGTTCGGCTGACGAGTGCGCTTCTTGTCGCTCTTGTCTTCTGTCATGCGTGCGGACTCCTCATGCGGCGGCGAGGGTGCGGGTGGGGTGTTGCCGCTTACGGCAGCGGGATACGAACTCCGGCACGGCATCGGCGGGAACCCTGCGGAGATGGCCGACGGTGATGGACTCCAGCTCTCCGGTGCGGATGAGCCGGTAGCAAACGGTTCGACCGATCTGGAGACGGCGGGCGGCCTCTTCGACGGTCAGCAGCACGAGGGTGGGGTCGATGGCAGCGGCGAGGGCCGTGTCCATGCGGGTGATGCTCCTTCGTCTCGGGGATTTCGGAGCGGGGCCCTCCAAGGCCCCCTTCTGGGGGCCGCTACTTCCGCTACTGCCGCTACCTCGCAGGTCAGGGGCCTGTTCGGGGTAGCGGGAGGGGGTAGCGGTAGCGGATGGGTAGCGGGCCGGGAGCGGCAACCGAGACCGGTTGCCGCTACCGCATCACTGCTGGTCAGGCCAGGTTTTCGCTGCCGGGTAGCGGAGGTAGCGGACTTTCCGAGGGTGGAGGGCAGTAGCGGCCCCACGCGTCCCGGAGATCGGCGGCGTAGTAGCCCTTGAGGACGCTCCCGGCGGCCTTGATGTTGCGGGAGGCGATCGGCTCGTTGTCGGCCGTCATGTACTCGGCGAGCATCTTCGACAGGCGCCGGTTGTCGAGCGGCTTGCCGTGCAGGTCGGCCCACGGGGCGTCGTCCAGGGCGTTGAGCCGGTCCAGGATGGCGACCGTGGGAAGCCGGTCGATTCCGACCATGACGTGGTCGCGCAGGTCGGTCAGCAGCCGTACGCCGAGACTGCCTTTGTCGTTGGCCTTGGAGGCGGTGACCAGTGCCGTGCAGGCTGCGCGGGCGCGGTCGGGCCAGTCGCCGCCGGCGGCGTCCGCGATGGCGATCAGGGGTTCCCAGACGTCTGCCGGCCGGTCGGTGACCCCGTCGGGCATGTCCGGCCAGGCTCCCATGACGGACGCGCGTGCCTGCTCGGCCCATGTGGCGAGCCGGTCACGGAGTTTGTGTCCCTCGGCTTCGTGGATGCGGGCGCGGAAGGGTTCCACCGTCTCGTTGCGGGCCCGGCGGCGCATGCGGATGATGACGGCCCGGCTCATGATCGTGTCCGGGAGTGAGCCGAGTCCGGCGACGGCGACGGCGCAGTACGAGGGGAACGCCTGTACGGTCTGCTGTCCGCCGTCCCCGATGCACCGGTAGGTGACCCCGGTGCGGCGGTGGCCGGCGTTGAGGAAGCCGCGCAGTTCCTCGTTGTCCCCCGCCTTCGGGCCGAAGACCGTGTCGATCTCGTCGAAGAGGATGGTGGGCTTGCTGTTGCCTGCCGAGACCGAGCGGAACAGGGCGGCGGCGGACGCGTTGACGGCGGTCATGGGCTGCGGCACGAGCGTTTCCACGATCTCCAGGGCCCGTGTCTTCCCGGACCCCGGTTCGGGGGACAGGAAGGCGATGCGGGGGGTGGAGTCGAAGCAGTCGAGCAGATGGGCGTGCGCATCCCACAGTGCGACGGCGACATAGGCGGCTTCGTGGGGGAAGACGTTGAAGCGTCGGTGAAAGGCTTCGACCTCGTCGAGCAGCGCGGCCCCGTCGGTGGTGGGGGTCATGCGGCGTTCCTCCGTTCGGTGTGCTCTGCGGGGGTGCCGGTGCAGGAGTGCTTGTGAGCGGCGTAGTCGTCGACGAGTGCGGTCACGGCTTGCGGTCCGCGAGCCGTGCCGGTCTGGCCGCAGGGGCAGGCGTAGGCGGCGGTGGGGGTGTCGCTGTGGCGTTTGGACCAGCGGGCGCCGTCGTTGTGGTCGCGGTAGACCGGCGGGGCGTAGATGTGGATGCCGGGCCGCTCGGGCGTCGGAGCGCCGTCGCGACGGAACCGGTTCGGGCGAAGGGCAGTTGGGACGCCCTTGCGGGCGGCGACCTTCGGTTCGCCCCCGGCCGGCCGTGGTGCGCGCTGTCCGGCGGGGTGCGGGTGGTCGCGGGTGGAGGTGGCGCTCTTCAGGCGGGGGTGGGAGGGGTCGGGGTCGTTCATGCCGCCCGCCTGCTGCGCTGGTTGTGGCTGATGGACCAGTCCAGGGCGCTACGCAGGGTCGAGCGGCACTCGGACACGGACAGTCCGGCCGCCTCCCCCGCCTCCTGAAGAGCCTGCTCGACCACGTGCCGGGGGAGGTCGCCCCACGCGACGAAGCGCCCCAGTGCGCGGGCGGCCCGGAACAACGTGGCTTCCCGCGCCCCGTGTTGGGCCTGGGCCACGTTTCGCGACTCGTTGGCGAGCGCTACATCTGCATACGAGCGGGATTGCCCCGTACTGGCCTTAGATGGGGCCCGAGAGGGCCTGGGGGCGGGTTGCAGGATGCTTTGGAGCCACGGGGGCAGTGGGGCCGCCTGACGGCCGCACAGCGGCTCGTACGGTCCGGCGGGGGTGATACTCCCGGCGGCGACGACGTAGCCGCCCCACGCACGGGTGTCGACGGCGTCGGCGAGGGCCCCGGCGGTGTTGCCGAGGCGCAGTCCGGGCGGTGCGGTGAAGTACAGGTGGGTTCCACCGCTCGGTGTCCGCACCCGGTAGGTCGCGGGGACGGCGTGCCCGGCGCGCTCGCACAGCGCTGCGAAGTTGGCCGCGCCGTCAGGCGCGTCCGAACCGCCGTTGTGTTCTGGGCTGTCCAGGTCGACGACGACCAGCCCGGACGGTCCGGTGGCGATACCGACGTTGAACGGGGCCCGCGACCAGGCGGCGCGGATGACGTCGGGGTCGGTGGTGGCGCGCTGCTCCCACTTGCGGTGTCCCCTCGCGCATCCGCCGGTCCGGGTGCAGGTGCGTTCGCCGTGCAGGGCGGGCCGCTTGGCGCCGGGGCGCAGCGGGACCACGAGCCAGCCGCGTTCTGCGGCGTCCAGCGCCGCGCGCAACAGCGCGGACCGGAAGGTATGGGTCATGCTGGGTGTCTCCAGTTCCTTGAAGGTGCTGGCTGGACAAGGGCGGCCCCGGGTTCTTGGCGGAATGGGGGGTCGCCCTTGGCGTAGCTAGCCGTGGAAGTGGTTGCGCTTGATGACGGCCTTGCGGATGTGCACGGTGGTCCCGTGCTTGCGGCCCTTGGCGCCGAGAACCTGCATGGCGGTGAAGCCGCCGAAGACGACGGCGGCGAGGATGACGAGCTGGGTGATGAGCGCGGTCAGTGCGGTGATGAACGTGGTGAGCATCAGCAGGCCGCCGGACACGGCGAGGAAGCCGATGCCGCCGAGGGCGACGTTCACCGCCGTGCGGGAGACGGCCGGCTTGGCGGCGACCGGTTCGGGCTGCATCGGGCTGACGGCGTAGCCGGTGATCACCCTCCCGTCGGGCAGGACCACGCTCGCCACCGCCGGCGCGGCGTGCGGTTGGACCGGAACGAGCGGCGCCGCGTAAGGCACGGCGGGGTTGATCGGGGTGGGGCGGTGGACTTCCGGGGCCCGTAAGGCGGGGGCGTGGATGGAGTGTTCGGGGTACATGCGGAATCCCTTCTGGGCATGGTTCAGGGAGGCAGTGGCACCCCCTTGCTGGGGTGCTGTGGAGGGGGTTTCAGGGGTGCTGACCAGCACGCCTCCCTGACTCCCTGAGCGGTCATTCGCACAGGTCAGGTGCAGGGAGGCGGGTCAGGGAGGGGTTCAGGGAGTTCTCCCTGCCTCCCTGGCCCGGGAGGTGCCGCCTCCCTGCTATGCGGGGGCGGAAGCGGAACCGTCGGTGTCGCGGTCGGCGAGGGCGCGGGCGACGCGGTCGCGGCTGATCGTCATCTTGCCGTCGGACTTGTACGGCTCGGCCCCGGTGCCGTCGAGAACGCGGGTGAGGTTGAGGAACGACCAGCCGCCGTAGGCGTCCGCGCTGAGCGCGGCGAGCCGGGCGAGGACGTCGATGGTCCGTACCCGGGGCGCCTCGCCCATGACCGTGAAGATGTCGGCGAGCGCATCGCGCTCCGCGCCCCGCTCGGCGACGTGCAGCGTGGTGACGCCGTCGCGCAGGGCCTTGGCCCGCTCCGCGATCTCGTGTGCGTCGTCGGTGCTGATGTAGTGGGTCCGGACCGTGATGGAAGCTTGTCCGGCGGGAATCGCGATGCCGTCGGAGGCGACGACGAGGGTGCCCTTGTCCAGACCCGGGCGCAGCAGGTTGGGTGCGGCGCCGCCGTCGACGGCCTTGTCCCCCAGCGCCATACGGGCCTGCGACTCGGTGCCCAGCGCGAGCGAGGCACGCGTGTGGGCACCCTCGCGGACCAGCTTGGGAAGGTTCTCGTTGGTGGGGTCCTGGGTGCCCTGCCACATCAGGACGTTGACCGCACGCCCCTGGTTGTGGACCTTGCGGACGGCGTTGTAGTAGCGGGAGGTGGCCTTGGAGCCGCCGTAGGGCCGCTTGTCGTCGCCCTTGACCGGGCACATGAACGCCACCTGCGCTTCGTCGACGATGACGACGAGCAGCGGGAAGCCGGTGCCGGGCGGGGCCATCAGGCGGCGGTTCATCTCCTCCACCGCGTCCTCCACCATCTCCGTGACCTGGATGACGTGGTCGTCGGTGGGGCCCTGGATGAGCCGGGCGGCGATCCCGTCGAACATGGCCCAGTCGCCCACGCCCTTGAGATCACCCATCCAGAACTCCACCGACCGGTCCAGCGTCAGCCACAGCGCGAGCGCCCGCAGCGCGGCCGTCTTGCCCTGGTTCGACAGGCCCGTGATCAGCAGATGCCGCTGATACAGGGACAGGGCGGCGGCGTCCCCGCGCAGGTCCTGCCCCCACGGGGCCTTGCCCTTGGCGTAGTCGGCGGTCAGCGTGGTGTCGGTGACCAGCGGGGACGGTCCGATCGGCTCGTCCAGCGCGCCCGAGTCGGCGATCCACAGCCGGACCGTGCGGGCCGCCTCGGGGATCGTGATGAACACCTCGTGCTCGTGCCGGGTGAGGTTCTCGGCGAGCTTGCGGCGCCTCTGCTGCACCTCGTTCGTCGACACCCCGGAGGGCAGGGTGACGTCGACCTCCACGCCGCATCCGGCGATCCGGATCGGTCCCAGCATGGACGCGCCGGCGTCGCCCATCTCCTTGATGGCATTGCGCAGTGCGGGCACGCCGAGGTCGCGCAGGGCCTTGACCACGATCGACGGAGTGATGACTTCCCCCTCGCTGTTGCGGATGTTGGCGGGCAGGGCCCAGTCCGGGGCGGCGTGCTGCCTGCGGCCGACGGTCCACAGGGCGAGCAGGGCGAGGAACGGGCCGACCGAGACGGCCGGTCCCCACACCACCTGCACGATGGTGACGAGCAGGGCGATGAACTCGATCACCGCCGCGATGGGGGTGATGACGTCGGTGACGTCCTTGTTGGCGATGGCCAGCACCACGCCGAGGGCGATGAGCGATCCGATGCCCATGCCCGTTCCGACGACCAGCCCCTTGGCCGCTTCCACGGGTGAGTGCAGGAGGTCCATGCGGCGGCGGTGGCGTGCGTCGCGGAAGCGCTGACCGCGCTCCTCCCACTCCTGCGCCACCTCCAGGTTCCCCGCGGCTTCGGCGGCCCGGAGCATGCGTTCGTAGCGGGCGGTCGTGCGGGCGTCCCAGGTGCGCCGGGCCACGATCCGCGCCCCGCCCACGGCGTAGAGGCCGTGCCGGGCGACGGTGACCACGGTCGTGCGGGTGGTCTCGTGCGTGACGATGCGCCGCACCGCCCGCCCGGAGCGCACCCACAGCGGCAACGCCGGTGCCGGAAGCGTCGGAACGGGCGGTGCCGGGTCGGTGACGAGGGTGAGGGCGGGGCGGGGGTCGGCGGGGTCGGTGTGCTTGTGCAGGGGAACGACGGCGTCGCTCATGGCGGGAAGCGCTCCAGACTGCCCCGTCGGGGCGGAAGTCGAGCAGGAAGAAGGAAGAGGGAGGGATGCCGGGACGGCCGGCGGATGTGCGGAAGAGTGCGGCCGTCCCGACGGTGTGGGGGCCGATCAGCGGCCGTTGCGTGCGCGGTTCTCGGCGCGGCTGAGCTGGGACGGCCGGGTGCGCGGGCCGTCGGCCCAGCAGAACGGGCGGGTGCCGTCGGCGGCCCGGAACACGCGGATCGCAGCGCCGGGCGGAGCGTCCGGCAGCGGGTACACGCGGCCCTGTTCGAGGGAGGCGAGCAGGCGGGCGGCGTGGTGCTCGCAGCCGTCCGCACCCGCACCCTGCCGGTCCAGCACCGTCACGACAACGTCCCCGACGCACGGGGTGGGGTCTTCCGGGTGCGCGGCCGGACAGCGGCCGGGCGTGGTCGGCATGCTCACCACCAGCCGGAGGACTTCTTGGCGGCCCTGGCGGCGGCGGCCTCGTTGACGATGCGCTGGCGTTCGGTGTGCAGGGCGGTCAGTTCGGCGGTCAGCCGGATCACCGCGCTCTCGGCGACGGCGTCCAGGTTGCGTTCGGCGCGGCCGGTGCTGTTGCCGCGCACGACGTTGTAGCCGCCGCCCGCCAGCGCCCGCATGACCTTGCGGCGCTCCGGGCCGGTCAGGGCCCACGTCTCGCCCTTGCGGACGGCTTCCAGCTTGCGTTCGGTCAGCTTGATCTCACGGTCCAGACGGCGGGTGTCGGGCTTGCCCATGGTTCGGCTGCTCCTTCGGGAGTCCGGTTCAGGCGGTGTCGGGAAAGGCGCAGGCCACGCACGCGCCGAGCGACAGCGGGATGACGTATCCGGCGTCGGTGCGGCAGGCCGGGCAGGTGCGCCGGGCGCGCATCGCGCACTCCAGCGCCCGGCGCCTCGCGGGGGTCATCGGCCGGACCGGCTTGGCGGCATCGAGCCGGTAGAGGTAGGCGACCAGCGGCCCGCGCCGACGGCGGGGCCGCAGGACCTGAGCGGCGACCGGCTGACCGCCGGGCCGCAGGCCGACCGCCCGGAGCTGCCGGCGGGTGGCGTAGCCGGGCGGGGCGAGTTTCCAGGGGTAGGTGGGGATGCCGTGGCGGGTGCCGTCCGGGTCGAAGCACTCGGCGAGCGTCCGTCCCATCACGCCACCGCCTCAGCCTCGCGTTCGGCGAGCAGGGTGTCGCGCAGCATCCGCGCGTTCGCCGGCGACGTGCGCACCGCCCGGCGGATGCCCTCGGCGGTGACCTGGGCGTCCGGCCAGTCGACGGCCGCCGCACGCGCTTCCGTGAGCAGATCGGCCGCCGTGCGCCTCGGTCGACCCGATCGGGCCGATTCGGGAACACGGCCGGTCGCCCGGCGCGGCCGGGTCGACTCGGCCGCCACCGCCCGGCGCTCGATCGAGGGGACGGGTGCCGGTTCGATCGAGGGGACCGGCTTGACGGGGAGGGCCGACTTCAGGAAGCCGACGGCGACCGGTCGGGGCAGTACGGTCGGGTTCGGCGTGATCGGCGGCGGGGTCGATACCGCGAGGTCAGAGGTAGACCGATTGCTCACGCTCTCGGTCGATTCCTCCGCATTCGCGACAGCGGCCGGAATCGGGACGGGGCGGTGGTGCAGCACCTTGGCGACCAGGTCGGACCCGAAGTAGATTGAGCCGACCGGAAGCGACGTGGCGAGCAGCACCAGCACCCAGTTCGCCGGGTCCCACTCGGCGAGCCGTCCCCAGTCGACCGAGCGGCCGTGCAACTCGGGCACGAGACCGTGGACGTAGTTGAGGACGAGTGAGGCGATCGTGTAGGCGCCCAGCACCCGCAGCGCGAACACCCGGTCGGGTCCGGCCAGCACGAGCGTGGCGACCAGCGCGAGCGCCATCAGACCGTCGACGACGAACGGGTACAGCATCGCGGCCGTCGCGTCCGCGCCGACCGCGCCCGCGATGTCCCGCAGCGCGTTCCACGACACCCGGAACGCCATCGCCACCACCGCGACCAGCGCCAGCACCAGGGCCGCACGCCCCTTGCGCCGCAGACTCATCCGGCACCCCCCACGGCGGCGAGCAGCACCGCGACGACCAGCAGCGCCCCGCCGACATAGGTGAGGTCGATGGCGCGGCGCAGGCTCGTGAACTTAGCGACGGCCACGCGGGACAGCCCCGCGATGCTCGCGGCGAGGTCCCGCGTCGCGGCGGCGGTGGTGATCTCCTCGGCGGTGAGCGTCGCCCACAGCGGGAAACCGTGCCGGCCGCCCAGGTTCGGGCGCACCGACCGCAGCAGCAGACCGACGACCATCACCAGCAGCGCCAAGCCCAGACCGCCGACGACGTACGCGGCGAGGTTCATCGGCAGGTCCCGCATGAACGTCCACACACCCGCGAGCACCGCGCCCACGAACGCCAGCAACAGCCCCGTCTTCGTGTCCGTCCGCGCGATCTCCGCCTTGACCTCCGCGTGCTGCGCGGCAAGGTTGCGTTCGGTCGGCGTACTCATGCCGCACCGCCCGGCACCGTCACGACGGCGGCGCGGTTGGCGAGCGCGGCCCGCTCGGCGAGCACCCGGCGCCACGCACGGCGCAGGCGGCACGCGTCCAGCTCGCTCGGCGCGCGGTCCAGGGTCTTGATCTGCGCGTCCAGCAGGACGACGTCCGCGACGATCGCGGGCATCTCCTCCTCGATCGCGTCCAGCTCGGCGTCCGTCGGCTCGATCCAGTCGGCGAACGCCGTAACAGCGTCCTGAACAGTGACGATGTGACTCATGGGTCGTGTTCTCCCTGCAAGGTGGCAACGGCCCGAACCGCGCCCCGGAGCTGCAACTCCGGGGCGCTTGCCGTTGAAGTCGGAACATCCGGCTCCCCTCAGCGCTGCTCGTACGCGACGAGCAGCGGAGGCAACCGGCCCGCAGCGCTGAGCTGCGGAAAAGGTCGGATTGCGCTGTACCTCACGCGAGCGTTCCGCGTGGCCGCCTACTTGGCCGAGGAGAGGCGGCGTGATCCCCATTCAGTTGTCAAAGAACGAACGCTGCCTTCGTACTCACCCCTGCGGGCTTTCCTCCGGGCGTTGACGTCGCCTCCCAACGCACGCCGGTCGAGCACGGCATGCGGAGATCAGCGGCCCCGGGGTCAGTTGCCTGACCCGCTGGGCACATACCTAGGGTTCCCTAGGGTTCCCTGCGGTGTCAAGCGGTAGGCTAGGGAACCTGGGGCACTCAGACTTAGGGAGCTGACGAGATGGCTGGTCAGGTCGACAATCGGGCGCCGTACGCGCGGATTGCCGCCCACTACGCGGAGCAGATCACCTCCGGCGAACTAGCGCCGGGAACGCTTCTGCCGAGCATCAAGAACCTCGCCGAGGAGTGGAGCGTGAGCACCGCGACGGCCGAGAAGGCGTTGCGCAAGCTCCGCAGCGAGGGTCTGGTTCGAGGGATTCACGGCATTGGAACAGAAGTCCTTGACCGGCCAGCCCCCATGTCTTCTGGTTCTCAGCGCCAGGACCGGGGTCGTCGCACCGGGTCAAGCTGGGGGCAGGGCGAGCGGTCCGACTCGCACCAAGCCG
Source organism: Streptomyces sp. NPDC048600 (assembly GCF_055587025.1). NCBI lineage: Bacteria > Bacillati > Actinomycetota > Actinomycetes > Kitasatosporales > Streptomycetaceae > Streptomyces > Streptomyces sp. NPDC048600. The sequence goes on from NZ_JBVJGZ010000028.1 coordinate 71,741, forward strand.
CTGTCGTCCCCGCCCCTGCCGAAGTGGCCGAAGCCTTGGACATCAAGCCTGGCTCGGACGTGATCCGTCGCAGCCGGGTCTACCGGGACCGGCACGGCATCGTGGCGCACAGCACGTCATGGATTCCCGCCCGGTACGGGAAGCTGATTCCCCAACTGGCGATGAGCGAGCGTCTGACCGGAGGCACCTCGCTCCAGCTCATCTCCGGGGCGACGGGCAGCCCGATCAGCCATCGTGTCGATTCCGCGTCAGCGCGCCTGCTGACGGCGGAAGACGCACGGCTCCTGGAACTGGACCCCAGCAACCCGCCGACCGAACCCGTAGTCGTGATGACAGCCAAGTTCGTCGACAGTGACGGTAGCGTCGTCGAGTACGGCGTCGACCTGGGCGGCCCCGGTCGCACATGGCGGACTGAATCGGAGGTCTCCCAGTGACGGTCATAGACGACACGCTCTTGAGCGTGCTCGAAGACCGTTTGGGCAGGCTGTTCGCGGCTCGTAGTGCTGGCACAATCACGCCCGAAGCCGAAGAGGAGATGGCGGTCATATCCCAGACCGTGACGAGAGCGATGCCCTCACGCCCGCCGTTCTGCGTTCTGATGGCCGGGCTTCCCGGCTCCGGCAAGACCACACTCTCCCGCGTCCTCACCGATCGCGGATTCGTGCGCCTGTGCCCCGACGAAGAGATGTACCGCCGTCATGGTGTGTACGGGGTGGACTTCCCGCGAGGCACCTTCCCCGCCCTTGAGCGACCTGTACTAGAGGAGACTGCGGCGGAGCTACGGGAGCGGCTTCTAGCCGGGCGCGACGTCGTAATTGACCACGGCTTCTGGACCCCCGCCGACCGGGCCCACTGGCGAGCGATCGCGACAGGCGCCGGCGCCACCCCACTGCTCGTTTATCTCGCGGCAAGCCATGACGAACTCTGGTCGCGAATCAGCAAGCGGAACGACGACCACGCGCATGATCCGAACTCGATCTACTTCTCCGAGAGTGATCTTCAGCGCTACCGCACTCGGTTCTTCCCGCCCGAGTCGGACGAACCCCATGTCACCTACAAGGGCGATCCTGCGGCCGTGCTCGCGGCACTGGACTTGGCCGCGCACAGCGACGAGTCGGCGAGCAAGGCTTGATGCGCCGGTCAAGGCAGGCGCCGTCCGTCTCAGTTTCCGTCTCATTCACCCCCGTGCATCCCCGTTCACGGCGGGTCACGGCGCGGGTAGGTGTACGGGAATGAACAGGGACGGACAGCCCTGGATCACGCTTTGACCAGCGCGAACAGACCTCGAAAGCGAGTGTGGCGCAAGTCACCGAGGGTTCAAATCCCTCCGCTACCGCTTCGCAGAAGGGCCCCGTCGGAAGACGGGGCCCTTCTCGTGTGTACGGGGTTGTTCAAAGGGTGCCGGGGTGCCGTCGGTGCGGCGGAGGCGGGTTCGGGTCCCGGGGTTCAGTCCAGGTGGGCGCGGGCCACCGAGGCGGGGACGCACATGCGCCACGCGTCGGTGACCAGTCCGGCCAGTTCGCCCTCGCCGAGCGCGGCGACGCGGACCTCGACCCAGTTGTAGCGCAGGTCCGAGGCCCGGGGCAGGAGGAACTTCTCCGGTTCCGAGGCGACCAGGGCCGCGCGCTCCTCCTTGGGGAAGGCGAAGCCGAGGACGGTCTCGTCGCGGGAGAACGCCAGGTAGACGATCCGCCCGACGCGGAACTTCACCCGGTCGTGGATCAGATGCTCCTCGGTGCGCGGCAGCGCGAGCGCGAGGCGCCGTACGTCGTCGACGGTGACCATGGCGGCCACCGTACGCCGCGGGCCGGGCGGGCGAGGGTGCGCGCGAGACCCGGGAGACCCGCCACGAGGACGGGGGAGGCGGTCCCGGGGGAGACCGCCCCCTCCGACGGAGGCCGGCCCTCGAGCGCACGCCGGTCGACGGGGGAGTGTCCCGGCGCGCACCCCGCAGTGAGGGCCCTTCCCGCACCCCGCCGGGCCGTCGCCGGTCCTCCGGGGCACAGCCCCCATCCTGTGCCGCGCGACGGGCTCCGGGCGTGTGACGAAAGGCCCTGGGCCATGGGCCGTTGGTCCTTAAATAGGCCGTGAAGTTACACTCACCGCCGGCGAACAGGGGTTCGTGGGCCAGTGGCAGGCGACAGGGGAGGCCGCGGTGGCGGTGAATGCGAAGAAGATCGCCGTCTATGTACTCGTGGTCTTCGTCCTGTATCTGATCATCACGGACCCGGCCAAGGCGGCCGACTACGTGCAGATAGGGTTCGAGGGCATATCGGAGGCCGCCAAGGCCATCGGCGACTTCATGACCTGGGTCGCCAACGGAGGTGACTCATGATCCGCCACCTGGTGCTGTTCAAGCTGAACGAGGGCGTCGACCGCGACGACCCGCGCGTGGCCGAGGGCGAGAAGGCCTTCCGCGCGCTGGAGGGCGAGATCGCCGAGATCCGCCACTGGGAGCTCGGCTGGAACCTCAGCGACCGCCCGATCGCCCACGACTTCGCGATCAACTCCGCCTTCGAGGACGCCGAGGCCCTCGGCCGGTACGTCGAGCACCCCGCGCACCAGGCGGGCGTGGCCCTGTGGCGGGAGTTCGCCACGTGGGTGATCGCCGACTACGAGTTCTGACCTCAGCCACTCCGGCCCCGCACCGCGACGGTGCGGGGCCGTTGTGCGTCTTATGCCCAAACTCACCCCCAACACGGAGTTTTGCGGTGCTTGCACACAGTGGGCCTGTCTTGTGATGCTATGACCGCTTTTGACGGATGAGTTGACCGATGAAGAGGTGGCGTTGACCGTGTCGGCCAGTACTGCGCCACCCCAGGAAGAGGCTCCCGCTCCGGCCACTCCGCAGCGCAGCCGGGGCGCGGACACCAGGGCGCTGACACAGGTGCTCTTCGCGCAGCTCAAGGACCTCCAGCCGGGTACGCCGGAGCACGACCGGGTGCGCGGGGCTCTCATCGAGGCCAATCTCCCGCTCGTGCGCTACGCCGCCGCCCGCTTCCGCTCCCGCAACGAGCCGATGGAGGACGTGGTCCAGGTCGGCACCATCGGCCTCATCAACGCCATCGACCGCTTCGACCCCGAGCGGGGCGTGCAGTTCCCGACCTTCGCGATGCCGACCGTCGTCGGCGAGATCAAGCGCTACTTCCGCGACAACGTCCGCACCGTCCACGTCCCGCGTCGGCTGCACGAGCTGTGGGTGCAGGTCAACAGCGCGACGGAGGACCTGACGACGGCCTTCGGGCGCACCCCGACCACCGCCGAGATCGCCGGGCGGCTGCGCATCACCGAGGACGAGGTGCTGTCCTGCATCGAGGCCGGCCGCTCCTACCACGCGACCTCCCTCGAAGCCGCCCAGGAGGGCGACGGCCTGCCCGGACTGCTGGACCGGCTCGGCTACGAGGACCCCGCCCTGGACGGCGTCGAGCACCGCGACATGGTGCGCCATCTGCTGGTGCAGCTCCCCGAGCGGGAGCAGCGCATCCTGCTGCTGCGCTACTACAGCAACCTCACGCAGTCCCAGATCAGCGCCGAGCTCGGCGTCTCCCAGATGCACGTCTCCCGGCTGCTCGCGCGCAGCTTCCAGCGTCTGCGGATGGCCAACCGCATCGAGGCGTAGGCCTTCCGGGCCCTCGCAGGGGCTGCCCGTGCCGTACGGGGCCGCCCGTGCCGTACGGGACTGCCGGTGCCGTACGGACCGCCCGTCCCGACTCCGGCTCTCGCGGCCCTCTGGAACGTGTGCCTCGCGCGCCTAGAACGTCCGGACGATCTTTCACCTGAGCGAGCGAATCGCCCACCTGCGCGGTTGTTTCAAAAATCTCGCTGAAGAACCGTCACACCCCCTGCATGCAGGGCTGATTCGCATCTCGGATGTCGACATGTCTCTACAGCGTGTTGCCGACATGTGACATTCTTCCTGAAGCGCGTTTGCCGTGGCTCCGGCTCCGGTATTCAGGTGAAGGCTGAGCTCCTCGACGCGAGGAGCACGGCCGCGACCGTCCGCGACCCAAAGGGGGTGGCATGTCCGCAGATCAGGGCAGCTCGAAGGTGCTCACGCTCACGAAGAGCGAGTCCGCGCCCGACGCCGCGTTCGACGATGCCGCGGCCCTGGTGGCCGCGCCGGCCCAGGACCTCCAGGCCGCCGCGGTCCCGGCACCGCCGGCCTCGGGGGACATCGACACCCGCACCCTCTCCCGCTCCCTCTTCCTGCGGCTCGCCGCCCTCGACGAGGACAGCCCCGAACGCGCGTACGTCCGGGACACCTTGATCGAGCTGAACCTCCCGCTCGTGCGCTACGCCGCCGCGCGCTTCCGCTCGCGCAACGAGCCGATGGAGGACATCGTCCAGGTCGGCACCATCGGGCTGATCAAGGCGATCGACCGGTTCGACTGCGAACGGGGCGTGGAGTTCCCGACGTTCGCGATGCCGACGGTCGTGGGCGAGATCAAGCGCTTCTTCCGCGACACCTCCTGGTCGGTCCGCGTCCCGCGCCGCCTCCAGGAGCTGCGCCTGGCCCTCACCAAGGCCAGCGACGAGCTGTCCCAGAAGCTGGACCGCTCGCCCACGGTCGCCGAACTCGCCGCCGTACTGGGCGTGTCGGAGGAGGACGTCGTCGACGGCCTCGCGGTCGGCAACGCGTACACCGCCTCCTCCCTGGACTCACCGGCCCCCGAGGACGACGGCGGCGAGGGCTCGCTGGCCGACCGCCTCGGCTACGAGGACACGGCCCTGGAGGGCGTGGAGTACCGCGAGTCGCTCAAGCCGCTGCTGGCCAAGCTGCCGCCCCGCGAGCGGCGGATCATCATGCTGCGCTTCTTCGCCAACATGACCCAGTCCCAGATCGGCGAGGAGGTCGGCATCTCCCAGATGCACGTCTCCCGGCTGCTGACACGCACGCTGGCCCAGCTGCGCGAGGGCCTCATCTCGGACTGAGCCGGGCGGGAGTGCCGCACGAGGCTTCATATCTGATGGAGCGTCAGTCATCATGGCGCGATGCTTCGAGCGACCTCTGCCCCTGCGACAACCGGCCGTCGGCGCGCCCTGCTGGGCGCCTCGGCGGCCGTCGTCTGTGCGGGCGGCCTGGCGCTGGCCGCGTGCGGCGGGAGTGGCGGCGGCGGTGGCTATACGGCCGTGGGGGCACCGGTTCCGCGGGCGGCTACGGCTCCGGCCGGGGACGTGACGCTGGTTCCGCTGGACGAGGGCGGGGCCGGGGACGTTGATCGGCCGGCCGGGGCGGGGCCGGGTGTCGCCGTGCCTGGTGCCGGGGGCCGGGGGAACTCGGGTGTTCGTGACGGGAGTTCAGGGGCGGCCGCTTCCGGGGTCGGGTCCGGCGGTCCGGCCCTGCCGTCGCGTGGGGGCTCTGCGGGTGGTGAGGCGGGGTCCGGGACTACCCGGCCGTCCGGGGCGCCGAGCCCTACCGGGCCGTCCGGACCCTCCGGGCCGGTCACGCCCGGGCCTTCCGCACCTGGCACTCCGACCGGGCCCGCCGTTCTGAGCGTGGGCGAGCCCGAGCGGGAGGCGGTGGCCGAGCGCTGGTGCGAGAAGGTGACGCTGGAGCTGCGCAACACCGGGGGCAGCGCGGTGCGTTCGGGCACGGTGACCTTCGGTACGCACATCATCGGCGCGCTCGGCGTCGACTGGGGCACGGTCGAGTCGGCCGAGGCGCTGCCGGTGCCGATCGCGCCCGGGGCGCGCGAGGAGCGCGCCTGGACGGTGTGCGTCGATGCGTGGCGGGTGCCGCTCGGTATGCATGTCGAGACGCGGGACGTCTCGGTGGAGTGGAGCTGACCGCCGCCGCGGGGGCTTTGGCCGGGGGCGGCGGGCGGCTACTTCAGGGCGAGCCAGGCGACCGCGGCGACGACCGCGATCGCGACCACGACGCCGAGGATGAGGCCGACGCGCGGGCCGGAGGAGGCCTGCTGCCGGGCTCCGCCCTGGGGGGCCTCGTCGACGAACGCGCGGAACATCTGGGTGCTGCCTGCGGGGTCGTGGTTGCCCTGCGGGTTCTGGGTGTTGGCCATGGGGCGGGAGCCTAGCGGAGCGCTGCGCCGGGCCCAAGCGGGGGGTTGGGGGGGCTTGGGTTCGGTTCTGGGTGCGGGGTTGTGGGGGCTGGTCGCGCCCGCGCGGCGGAGCCGCATGTCGACACAGCCCCGCGCCCCTT
>NZ_JBVJGZ010000028.1:77997-118271 GCF_055587025.1 Streptomyces sp. NPDC048600
CTATAGGGCGGTTCGCCGACGGGCGGTATGAGGGTCGTGCGAGGTGGGCTCCGGTTCGGTTCTGGGTGCGGGCTTGTGGGGGTTGGTCGCGCCCGCGCGGCGGAGCCGCATGTCGACACAGCCCCGCGCCCCTATAGGGCGGTTCGCCGACGGGCGGTATGAGGGTCGTGCGAGGTGGGCTCCGGTTCGGTTCTGGGTGCGGGCTTGTGGGGGTTGGTCGCGCCCGCGAGGCGGAGCCGCATGTCGACACAGCCCCACGCCCGTTTAGGGCGGTTTGCCGACGGGCGGTCTTGGGTCGTGTCACGTGGGCCTGGGTTCGGTGTCCGGGTGCGGGATTCGGTGGGGCTGGGCTCGCCGCTCCCCGCGCCCCTTTGGGGCGGTTTGCCGCTGGGCGGTGTGGGGGTGGGGGTTTTGCGGGTGGGTTACCTCGCTTTGCTTTGTTTTTGCGGTCTCGTGGGGGATTCGCTTGCCTGTGGCAACCATCTTTCCTTTATGGTTGCTCTAAGCAACAAAATGGAGGGGTCGTGGCCGAGCAGGGGCTGTACGAGGAACTGGCCCGCCAGCTCAGTGCCATCGGGGCCGTGAAACGGGGGCTCGCGCGGATCATGCCCGCGGAGTGTCCGTCCGGCTCGGCCGCGGTGCTGACGCTGCTTGACCGGTACGGGGACATGCGGATGAGCCGGCTCGCGGAGCTGCTCTCCGTGGACATGTCCGTGACCAGCAGGCATGTGGCCCATGTGGCCGCGCGCGGCTGGATCGAACGCTCCCCCGACCCGGCGGACAAGCGCTCACGCATCCTGCGGCTGAGCGCGGCGGGCCGCGAGCAGCTCGACGAGCTGTCCCGGCGGGCCTCGCGACTGCTGGCCACCCGGCTCGACGACTGGACCGACGACGAGGTCGGCCAGCTCATCCGGCTGATGACCCGGCTGCGCGACAGCTTCGGCGACTGCCGGGTTCGGGTGGCCGAAGACGCCGAGGCCGCCCGCCCCGACCTTTTCCAGACCACCCGTACACCCGCGGAAGCAAGCTAAGAGAAGGAAGTCCATGGCAACGACCACACCAGCCGGTGTGCGGGCCCACGCCAAGCACGGGGGAGGCTCCTCCGACGGCGCCGCGATGTCCCACCGCCAGATCATGGAGGCGCTCTCCGGGCTGCTGCTCGGCATGTTCGCCGCCATCCTGTCCTCGACCATCGTCTCCAACGCCCTGCCGGAGATCATCAAGGACCTCGGCGGCGGCCAGAGCGCCTACACCTGGGTCGTGACCGCGGCCCTGCTGTCGATGACCGCGTCCACCCCGCTGTGGGGCAAGCTGGCCGACCTGGTCAGCAAGAAGGCGCTGGTCCAGATAGCGCTGGTCATCTACATCCTCGGCTCGGTCGTCGCGGGCCTCGCGCAGAACTCCGGCATGCTGATCGGCGCCCGGGTGATCCAGGGCCTCGGCGCGGGCGGTCTGACCGCGCTGGCGCAGATCATCATGGCCGCGATGATCTCCCCGCGGGAGCGCGGACGTTACTCCGGCTACCTCGGCGCGACCTTCGCCGTCGCCACCGTCGGCGGCCCGCTCGTCGGCGGTGTCATCACCGACACCGAGTGGCTCGGCTGGCGCTGGTGCCTCTACGTGGGTGTGCCGTTCGCGCTGATCGCGCTGGTGGTGCTCCAGAAGACCCTGCACCTGCCGGAGACCCGCCGGAAGGTCAAGGTCGACTGGGCCGGCGCCTTCTTCATCACCGCCGCCGTCAGCCTGCTGCTGATCTGGGTCACCTTCGCGGACGACAAGTACGCCTGGCTGTCCTGGCAGACGTACGCGATGGTCGGTGGCGCGGTGGCGCTCGCGCTGGTCTTCCTGCTGATCGAGACCCGGGCCGCCGAGCCGATCATCCCGCTGCACCTGTTCCGCAACCGGACCATCACGCTGGCCTCGATCGCCTCGCTGTTCGTCGGCATCGCGATGTTCGCGGGCACGGTGTTCTTCAGCCAGTACTTCCAGCTGGCCCGGGACAAGTCCCCGACCATGTCGGGCGTCATGACGATCCCGATGATCGCGGGCCTGTTCGTCTCCTCCACGGTCTCCGGGCAGATCATCACGAGGACCGGCCGCTGGAAGGCGTGGCTGGTCAGCGGCGGTGTGCTGCTGACGGCGGGGATCGGCCTGCTCGGCACCATGCGCTACGACACCGACTACTGGAAGATCGCCGCGTTCATGGCGGTCCTGGGCCTCGGCGTCGGCATGATGATGCAGAACCTGGTCCTCTCCACGCAGAACCAGGTCGCCCCGCACGAACTCGGCGCCGCCAGCTCGGTCGTCACCTTCTTCCGCTCCCTGGGCGGCGCGGTGGGTGTCTCCGCTCTCGGTTCGGTGATGACCACCCGGATCACGCACTACGCCCAGGACACCATCGGGCAGCTGAGCCCCGAGCAGCAGGCGGCCGCCGCCAAGGCCGCGGGCTCCGGGCAGATCCCCGACATGGACCTGCTGCCCACGCCCGTCCGCGACTGGCTGGAGAGCGCCTACGGCCACGGCATCGCCGACGTCTTCCTCTACGTCACCCCGGTCGCCCTCCTCGCCTTCCTGGTGACCCTGTTCATCAAGGAGGTGCCGCTGCGCACCAGCGGGGCCCTGGCCCAGGCGGCCGCGGAGTCCGCCCCGGCGGGTCGTACGTCCTGATCGCCGTCGCCGACGGCTTCCAGCCCCGGACCGGTCCCGCTTCCGCGGTTCCGGTCCGGGGCCGTACGTACGACTCTCTTGGCGGGTCCCCGGCTCACGGCCGTGCGGGCCGTCGTGCCGCCCCTAGGCTGACGGCATGGCACCGAACATCGCGACCAACACCCGTGTCTCCCTGGACGAGTTGCTGGACTTCGTCCGGCCCCGGCACCGCGCGGTCCTGCTCACCCGGCGCGCCGACGGCAGCCCTCAGGGCTCTCCGCTGACCTGCGGTGTCGACGACTCGGGCCGGATCGTGGTCTCCACGTACCCGGAGCGCGCCAAGACCCGCAACGCCCAGCGCGACGAGCGGGTCAGCGTCATCGTGCTGAGCGACGAGTGGAACGGACCCTGGGTCCAGGTGGACGGCACCGCCGAGGTGATCGACACCCCGGACTCCGTCGAGCCGCTCGTGGAGTACTACCGCAACATCGCGGGGGAGCACCCGGACTGGGACGAGTACCGCGCGGCCATGGTGAAGCAGGGCAAGTCGATCATCCGGATCACTCCCGAGCGCTGGGGCCCGGTGGCCACCGGCGGCTTCCCGGCACGCCTGGTGGCGGAGTAGGCGTACGGCGGTCCGGGGCGGGGCGGCCGCGAGGAGGGGAAGCCCTTCTCGGCCCTCCTCGGCCGGTCGCCGGGCATGGGCGCACCCCGTGAAGACCCGCTCCACGGGGTGCGACCGGGCCGCGCGTCAGCTGTCACCCGCCTCCTGCGTGAGGTCGTAGAAGGTGGCCGAACCGGCCGTGACCTCCTTGAAGTTGGCCTGCACCCATGCGCTGATCTGGGAGGACGTGCTGGACTCGCCGCCACCGCCGGGGCCGGCGCCGCCGCCCGCTCCGCCGCCCGAGACGAAGTAGTGGATCTTCCCCTCCGCCACGTACTTCTTGAACTCGGCCAGGGTCGGGGACGGGTCGGTGCCGTTGAAGCCGCCGATCGCCATCACGGGTTCGCCGGTGGCGAGCTGGTAGCTGGCGGCGTTCTGGGCGCCGATGGCCGCGGCGGGCCAGGTGTACCGGTCGGCGTCGGTCTCCAGCAGCTTCTTGGCCTCGTCGTCGACCTCGGCGCCGTTGAGGAGGCCGCCCATGCCGCCGCGGCCGCCGCCCGTCGGGCCCTCGCCGCCGGTGCCGCCGGGGGTGGTGGGCAGGGCCTGGTTGTTCTGGCCGTTCCCGTTCTGGCCGTTCCCGTTCTGGCCGTTCCCGTTCTGCCCCTGGCCGTTCGGGCCGTTCTGGCCGCCCGGGAAGCCGCTGCCGAAGCCGCCTGTCGGGGGCATCTGGCCGCCCTGCGGGCCTCCCTGCTGGCCGCCCTGGCCGCCCTGCTGGTTCTGGCCTCCCTGGCCGGGGAAGGCGCCGCCGCCCGGGCCGCCGCCGGGCATCCCGCCGCCGAATCCGCCCCGGCCGCCCGAGACGGCCGGACCGGCCGTGACGATCGAGCCCGAGTGGCCCTCGCCCAGCGTGGTCAGCGTGTACGCCGTCGGCCCGGCGAGTGCGGCGACCAGCCCGAGGCCCAGCACGGCCCGGGTGAGCCCGGCACCGAGGCGGGTGACGAAGACCAGGCCCAGCGCGGCCGTCAGACCGCCGACCAGGACCACCCACTTCACCCACGGGTGGTAGTCGGCGGACCGGTTGAGCAGGACGTACCCCCAGGCCGCGGTCGCCGTCATCGCGCCCGCCAGGGTCAGCGAGGCCCAGGCCCGGCCGCGTTCCTCCCAGAGCACGACCGCGCCCATGCCGATCAGCGGCGCGACGTAGGGGGCGAGGGCGACCGTGTAGTACTCGTGGAAGATGCCCTGCATATAGCTGAAGACCACCATGGTGATCAGCAGCGAGCCGCCCCACAGGACGAACGCGGCGCGGGCGGTGTCGGTGCGCGGGGCCTTCCTGGTCAGCCAGAGCGCGGCGACCAGCAGGATCAGCGCGGCCGGGATCAGCCAGGAGATCTGGCCGCCGATGTTCGCGCCGAACATCCGGTCCCAGCCGGTCTCGCCCCAGCCGCCTCCGCCCCGGCCGCCGCCTCCGCCGCCGACGCTGCCGGTCTCCTCGCCGTTGATCCGGCCGAGGCCGTTGTAGCCGAAGGTCAGCTCCAGGAAGCTGTTGTTCTGCGAGCCGCCGATGTACGGCCGGGACGAGGCCGGCCACAGTTCGACGATCGCCACCCACCAGCCGCCCGCCACGACCATCGCGAGGCCGGCCAGCAGCACCTGGCCGATCCGCTTCCTCAGCGGCGCCGGGGCGAGCACCGCGTACGCGGCGGCCAGCACCGGCAGGATCAGGAACGCCTGGAGCGTCTTCACCAGGAAGGCCAGGCCGATCGCCACGCCCGCCCACAGCAGCCACCTGGTCCGCGCCTGCTCCAGCGCGCGCAGCGTGCAGTACACGGCGACGGCCATCAGCAGGGCGAGGGCCGCGTCGGGGTTGTTGAAGCGGAACATCAGCGCGGCGACCGGCGTCAGTGCGAACACCGCGACGGTGATCAGTCCGGCCGCGGCGGTGAAGCGGCGGCGGACGGCGGCGTAGAGCACGCCGGCGGTCGCCACGGCCATCAGGACCTGTGGGAACAGGATGGCGAAGGAGTTCAGGCCGAAGATCCGTACCGACAGCGCCATCGGCCACAGCGAGGCCGGGGGCTTGTCGACCGTGATGGCGTTGGCGGCGTCCAGCGACCCGAAGAACATCGCCTTCCAGGACTGGCTGCCGGCTTGTACGGCGGCGGAGTAGAAGGAGTTGGCGTAGCCGGAGGCCGTCAGGTTCCAGGTGTAGAGCGCCCCGATGACGAGGAGCGCGCCGAGGAAGGCAGGGCGGACCCAGTTCGGGTCCTCGGGGCGGCCGCGCCACAGTCGTCGCGGGAGAGGCGGCTTCGTCGCCGACGCGTCGGGCGGGGCCCACGCGGGGACATGGTCCAGCTGGGCAGTCATCGGGTTTCCCCCTGGTGGTCGTCGGTGGAGTACGGGCGGTCGGGGAACACCCACGCCCGGAAGAGCAGGAAGCGCAGCACGGTGGCCGCGAGGTTGGCGGCGATGAGGACCGCGAGTTCGGTGGAGTGCGCGGGGTCGCTGCCGGCCGCGTTCAGGGCCGCGAGGGACCCGCTGGTCAGGGCGAGGCCGATGCCGAACACGACCAGGCCCTGCGCCTGGTGCCGGACGGCCCCGCCGCGGCCGCGCACGCCGAAGGTGAGGCGCCGGTTGGCGGCCGTGTTGGCGACGGCGGACAGCAGCAGCGCGAGGGCGTTGGCGAGCTGTGAGCCGCTGAAGGCGCGGAAGCCGGTGTAGAGGAGGAGATACAGCAGCGTGGACAGGCCGCCGACCACGCAGAAGCCGAGGAGCTGCCGGGCCAGGCCGCGCGGGACGTCGGGCAGTTCGCGGTCGCGGGGGTCGTCGCCGAAGGGCCGGGTGAGCCGGTCCAGGGGCAGTGACCCGGTGGCGAGGGCCCTGCCGACGCGCAGGACGCCCTTGAGGTCGTCGGTGGCGGTCCTCACGATGTGGACCGTGGAGTCGGGGTCGTCGACCCAGTCGACCGGGACCTCGTGGATGCGCAGGCCCGCACGCTCGGCGAGCACCAGCAGCTCGGTGTCGAAGAACCAGCCGGTGTCCTCCACCAGCGGCAGCAGCACCCCGGCGACGTCCCGGCGGATCGCCTTGAACCCGCACTGGGCGTCGGAGAAGCGGGCCTGGAGCGAGCCGCGCAGGATGAGGTTGTAGGAGCGGCTGATGAACTCCCGCTTGGCCCCGCGCACCACACGCGAGCTGCGGCTGAGCCGGGAGCCGATGGCCAGGTCGGAGTGGCCGGAGATGAGCGGCGCGACCAGCGGCAGCAGCGCGTTCAGATCGGTGGACAGGTCCACGTCCATATAGGCGAGGACCGGGGCCTCGGACGCCGACCAGACGGCCCGCAGCGCCCGGCCGCGGCCCTTCTGCTCCAGACGCACCGAGCGCACCTCGGGAATCCGGTCCGCCAGCAGGCCCGCGACCTGCGGGGTGCTGTCGGTGGAGGCGTTGTCCGCGACGGTGATCCGGAAGGGGTAGGGGAAGGTGCGCGCGAGATGCTCGTACAGCCGCAGCACGCAGGGCCGGAGGTCCTTCTCCTCGTTGTAGACGGGGATCACTACGTCCAGGACCGGCGTGCCGGCGGTCACGGCCGGGAGGTGCTCCCGCGCCGGCAGGGTGCCGGGAGAAGAGTCGGTTCGCATGACGACGACATTCGTCAGACGCCCTGTTCCACCCATGTGCTGACGCTGTGCCGGGCCTGTGAGTCCCCTTGAAGTTTCATTTCGACGTGCATCTCGGCCTGTGGTGTCGTGGGCAGATGCACCGTGAACACGGTCCGTCCGGGCACGCTGTCCACGGTCACCGCGCCGCCGTGCGCACTCACCACGGCCTGCACGATGGCGAGGCCGAGACCGGTCGACCCGGAGGCGCGCGAGCGGGAGGAGTCGCCGCGCGCGAACCGTTCGAACACGTGCGGGAGCAGCGCGGGCGGGATGCCCGGCCCGTCGTCCCGCACGTCCACGCACAGCCAGGCCCCGGCGCGCCGGACGGCCGCGGTGACGGTCGTGCCGGGCGGGGTGTGGGTGCGGGCGTTGGCCAGCAGGTTGACCAGCACCTGTTGCAGGCGGGCGGCGTCGGCGGCCACCAGGGCGGGCTCGTCGGGCAGCTCGAGGCGCCAGCGGTGGTCGGGGCCGGCGGCGCGGGCGTCGCTGACGGTGTCCACCACGAGCGGGACGAGGTCGGTCTGCTCGAAGGACAGCGGCCGGCCCGCGTCCAGCCGGGCGAGCAGCAGCAGGTCCTCGACCAGCAGGGTCATCCGGCCCGCCTCGGACTCGATACGGCCGAGCGCGTGCCGGGTGTCGGGGCCGACCTGCTCACGGCCGCGCCGGGTGAGTTCGGCGTAGCCGCGGATGGAGGCGAGGGGGGTTCTCAGCTCATGGCTGGCGTCGGCGACGAACTGGCGTACCCGGGTCTCGCTCTCCTGGCGGGAGTGCAGGGCGCCGTGGACGTGGTCGAGCATGCGGTTGAGGGCGGCGCCCACCCGGCCGACCTCGGTGTGCGGGTCGCACTCCGACTCGGGCACGCGCTCGTCGAGGTTCACCTCGCCCGCGTGCAGGGGGAGTTCGGAGACGCGGGTGGCGGTGGCGGCGACCCTGCGCAGGGGGCGGGTGGCCACGCCCACGATGACCGTGCCGGCGATGCCCGCGGCGACGAGCGCGGCCGCCGTGACACTGGCCTCGATGAGAATCAGCGTGCCGAGGGTGCCGCTGACCTCCTCGGTCGGCAGGGCGACGTAGTAGCCGAGGCTGCCGTCCGCGCTGTCCGCGCCGGCGCGGTACTCGACCCGGTACTGGCCGAGGCCGGGCAGGTCGACGGTGTGCTGCTCGCCGTCCTGGGCGACGGAGTTGAGCGCGGACTGCTGGGCCTCGTCGAGGTCGCCGGCCTCCATGCCGCTGATGTCGGTGCTGTCGTCCGACTTCTCGCCGATCCGGGCGTCGGTGACGAGGCCGCCACGGACCTGGGCTATGACGGTGCCGGTGGGCTGCTGGGGGCCGCGCGTGACGAAGGCGTCGAGGTTGAGGGTGGTGTCCTTGAGGTCGGAGACGCCCTGGCCGGGCTCGTGGTCCGGATCGACGCCGGGCGGTTTGCCGAAGCCGCCGGCGCGTGCCGCGGCCTCGCGGAGCTGCCCGTCGAGCTGTTCGTACAGATGGGAGCGCAGGGCGAGCGTGGTGACCGTGCCGATCACCGCGCAGACGACGGCGATCAGGGTCACGGAGGCGACGACGAGCCGCGTCCGCAGGGTGCGCGGCTGTCCTGCCCGGCGCCGCCGCGGACGCGTCCGCCGCCGCCCGGTCATGACGCGGCGGGCTTGATCAGATAGCCGGCCCCGCGCCGGGTGTGGATCATCGGCTCCCGCCCGGCGTCGATCTTGCGGCGCAGGTAGGAGATGTACAGCTCGACGACGTTGGCCTGCCCGCCGAAGTCGTACGACCAGACGCGGTCGAGTATCTGGGCCTTGCTGAGCACGCGGCGGGGGTTGCGCATCAGGAAGCGGAGCAGTTCGAACTCTGTGGCGGTGAGGTGGATGCCGTGCCCGCCCCGGGTCACCTCGTGGCTGTCCTCGTCGAGGGTGAGGTCGCCGACGACGAGGACGGAGTCGGAACGGCGGTCGGCCGCGCCGGAGCGCCGGATGAGCCCGCGCAGCCGGGCGACGACCTCCTCCAGGGAGAACGGCTTGGTGACGTAGTCGTCCCCGCCCGCGGTGAGCCCGGCGATCCGGTCCTCGACGGCGTCCTTGGCGGTCAGGAAGAGCACCGGGACGTCCGGCAGCTCGCGCCGCAGCCGGCCGAGGACGGCCAGACCGTCCATGTCGGGCAGCATCATGTCGAGCACGACCGCGTCGGGCCGGAACTCCCGCGCGGTGCGGACGGCTCCCTGGCCGTCCCCCGCGCTTCTGATCTGCCACCCCTCGTAGCGCAGGGCCATGGACAGCAGCTCGGTGATCGACTGCTCGTCGTCCACCACCAGCACGCGGACGGGGCTCCCGTCCGGCCTCAGCAGTTCGGTGCGCCCCTGGGGCGAGGTCGTGGTCATGCTGGACACCATGTCGGTGTCCTCTGAGAACACGCTTTCCGGTAGCTGTGAATTCCCTTAGAAACCCACAGGCGGTTCTCAGGAGTTGGACGGGAGACGCACAGGCGCCGGGGCGTCGGGTGCGTGGGAGACGGGCGCCTGGGTTGCGGGTGCCTCAGGGGCGAGCGCGTGGCTGACGGGTGTGCTGCGGGGTGTCCGCTCGAAAGCGCGGCTGTGCTCCACCCGGGCGATGTGCAGGGTGTACCGCTCGTACCAGTTCTCCCTCCCCCGCTCCTTGGCGGCCCGGTGCGCGGCGTCCGCCCGCCAGCGCTCGATGCCGGCCAGGTCCCTGAAGTACGCGACGGTGATCCCGAGCCCGCCCTCGGTACGCGCCGCGTCCTCCCCGAGGAACCCGGGTATCTCCCGTACGAGTTCCCCCATCCGCTCGGCGGTCTCGGCGTATCCGTCGTCCCCGGGGGTCCGTACGGACGTGAAGATGGCGGCGTAGTAAGGGGGTTCGTAGGCGGCGACAGGGGTGACAGCAGGGGTGACGACAGGAGTGACGGTGTCTTCGCTCATGAACGTCACGATGCCTGGAGGCGGCCCCGGTGATCCAGGGACCTTGCCGAAAGGGATCCGTGCGGGATCCAACTCTTTACCTTCGCGGCGCTGTTGGCCGCCCACCGCTCAGAACAGCTCGTCCTGCTGATGCGGGGAGGACTTGAACTCCTTGACCGGAAAGGACAGTTCGACAGGGTCCGTGACGACGCCGAGGTCCCAGCCCGTCATCAGTCTCGTGTCCAGCACGACGACGCCCCGGCCGGTCGACAGATGCAGATCGGGGCCGGCGGAGGAGGTCAGGGTGCCGCTGAGCGCGCCGCCGGGGACCAGCCGGGCGATCTCGCCGAGGGCGGGCGGCGCGTCCCGCAGGCCGAAGACCTCCAAGTGGTCGACGGGGTCGAAGGGCGCGCGGGCCAGCGACTCCGGCCACTCGGGCAGTGCCAGCGCACGGGCGTGCAGCCCGCCGATCTCGGCGGACCGCTCGGCCCGGCTCGCCGGGAGCAGGGCACGAACGGCACGCTTCTCGGCGTAGGGGACACGGTCCGGCACGCGCAGGGCCGCCCTCAGCAGCTCCTCCGTGCGCCGGGCGGCCATCAGCGGACCCGAGCCGAGCCAGCTGAAGGAGACGGCCCCCTGCTCCAGCAGCCGCGCGGAGCCGCGCTCCAGAGCCGTGATCCCGACCTTCGTCATGCCGGGGCCGAACCACGCCAGATACACGTGGTACGGCCGGGGGTCGTCCGCGAGCGTGTCCGCGGCCACGGAGTGCGCCCGGTCCAGCCGCGCGCACTCATCGCACCGCGCGCCGGTACTGCGCCCCGACACCACCGCCCCCAGCGGACAGGCGTGCCCCCTGGCCCCGACGCACCCCCGCTCACCCCCCTCTACGGCGAACGCGACCCGCTTCCCCCACTCCAGCGCACTGCGCCGCCCGCCGCCCCACACGAGCACCGGTCCGTCCGCCGACCACCGCAGCCCCGAGCACTTCCACGCCTGTCCCATCACTCGTGAGGGTAGACACCACCACTGACAACACCCCGCGCACGTACTCGGGCCGCATCTGAGTACCCGCACCCTGTTCCGCCCCTCCCCCCGGGCGGCACGCTTGAGGCATGGAGAGACGACGAGCGGAACGCGCGCGGGAACTGACGGTGGGTCTCGTGCTGGCGGGGGTGGCCGTGGGGGCCTGGGCGGGGTGGCTGGGGTGGGACCAGCAGCGCGATGTGCACCCCGACGGCTCGACGACCGGCCCCTACGAGGCATGGCAGGTGATCGGCCTGGTGCTGACCCTGGTGGGCCCGCTGTGCTGGGCGGCCTGGCGGCGGCACACCGACGCGGCGGTCGCGGGCGTCCCGCTGGGCCTGGCCTTCGCCGCCTACGTCGACTGGTCGGACGACGCCAGCGGCCTCTACATGGTCGGCGTGGTGACACTCCTGCTGGGCAGCCTGGCCACTACGGCGGCGGTCACCGCGGTGACGGCCGGGATCGGACGGGTGACGGCACTTCGCGGGAACAGGGCCTAAGCCCTCAGGGCGTGCGTCGGACCTCGCCCTAGTTCGTCCCGATGCGGGCCAGCAGGTCGACGATCCGGTCCTGGACCTCGTCGCTCGTGGAGCGCTCGGCGAGGAAGAGAACCGTCTCGCCGGACGCCAGCCGCGGCAGGTCCGCGGGGTCGACCGCGGCCGTGTAGACGACCAGCGGAGTCCGGTTGAGCTGTCCGTTCGCGCGCAGCCAGTCCACGATCCCGGCCTGGTGCCGGAGCACCTGCGTCAGGTCCATCACCACGAGGTTCGGGCGCAGCTGACCGGCCAGCGTGACCGCGTCCGCGTCGCTCGCGGCCCGTGCCACCTGCATACCGCGCCGCTCCAGCGTCGCCGTCAGCGCCAGCGCGATCTCCGCGTGCTCCTCGATCAGCAGCACCCGGGGCGGGTGCTGCTCGCTGTCGCGCGGTGCCAGCGCCTTGAACAGGACGGCGGGGTCGGCGCCGTACGCCTCCTCGCGCGTGGCCTGTCCCAGCCCGGCCGTCACCATGACCGGAACCTCGGCGGCGACGGCGGCCTGCCGCAGCGACTGGAGTGCCGTACGGGTGATCGGCCCGGTCAGCGGGTCCACGAACAGCGCGGCCGGGAACGCGGCGATCTGCGCGTCCACCTCCTCGCGCGAGTGCACGACGACCGGTCGGTAGCCGCGGTCGCTCAGCGCCTGCTGGGTCGCCACGTCCGGCGCCGGCCACACCAGCAGCCGACGGGGGTTGTCCAGCGGCTCGGGCGGCAGCTCGTCGTCCATCGGCTGCGGGCGCGGTGTGTCGGCGACCTCGACGGCACCGCCCGGACCGTCCAGCGGCTCGGGTCCCTCGGCGGCGTTCTCGTCGGGCGCCCCTATGGCGTACGACCGTCCGGCGCCCTCGGACGCCTGCGGGACCGGCAGCGGCTGGCCCGCGGCCGGGACGGGCTGGGCGGCCAGGGCCGGCTGCTCGGCGGTCGGGTGGGGGCGTGCCGCCTGCTCGGGGCGTGCGGCGGTCTGCTCGGGGCGCCCGGCCGGGTCCGGGGGCGTGCCGAGCTTGCGGCGCCGTCCGGAACCGTTCGGGCTGCCCGGAAGGGGCGTGGCCGTCGGGAGCGGCTGCTGCACCTGCTCCGCCTGGCGGGTGAACGGCACGCCCTGTCCCAGGGTGCGCACGCTTATGGCACGGCCCTGGGTGGAGTTCGGGTCCAGCGGCGCGGCGGCCTCGGCGGGCAGCGGCAGCGCGCCCGTCTGGTGCGGGGCGGGCGTCCTGGCCGCGGGCGCGGCCTGGGCCGGGGTGCCCGCCGCCGGAGTGCCCGCCGCAGGGGTGGCCTGGGTGGCCGGAGCCTCGGCGGGGAGCGGGGCGGCGGCCGGGAGCGGCTGGGCCGGGGTCTGCCCGAGGGCGGGGTTCTGCGCGGGCACCTGCCGGCCGGCCGCCTGCGCCGGGACGGGCTGGGCCTGCGCGAGCTGGACGCCCTGGCCGTGGGTGCCCGGGGCGGGCAGCGGCTGGGCAGGGGGCAGCGGGGTGCCGTGACCGGGAGTGCCGTGCGCGGGGACGCCCTGCGCCGGGGTCGTCCGGGCGGCGGCCGGGACCGGCTCGCCGTGCGTGCCCTGCGCCGGGACGGTGACCTGGCCCGTGGTGCTGTCGGTCCGGCCGGGGACGGCCTGCGCGGGCGCGCCCTCGGCGGACGGCTGCTGGGCCACGGCCCGGCGGCGGCGTCCGGTGGGCGCGGTGGTGGGGTGCGGCTGCGGCGGGGTGTGGTCGTCGGCCTGGCCGTGCGCGGGTGTCTCCTGCCGGCCGGAGTGGTCGCCGGACGGCCCGGCGCCGGGCGGACCCTGGGCCGGGACGGGCATCGCCGCGGGCACCTGGGCGGGGACCGGCGCGGCGGCCGGGAGCGCCATGGCGGCGGGTACCGCCGCGCCCTGGGCGGCGGCCTCCTCCGCGTCGGCGGGCCGGTCGGCCTCGGCCGGCGGCAGCGCGAACACGGTCCGGGGAGCGGCCTCCTGCGCGTCGGCCCGTTCCTGCGCGGCGGCGAGGGCACGGCGACGGCGGCCGGTGGGCTGCTGGGCCCCGGCGGGTTCCAGCGCGGCAGCCCCCGACGGCTGGGCCGGCTCGGAGGCGACCGCGGGCAGGGCGGGCGGCAGCGCGTGCGGCTCGGCGGCACGACGGGCCCGCCGCCCGGCGGGCTGCGCCTCGCCGGCGGGCACGCCCTGCGGCGGCACGGCCGGGCCCAGGCCGTTCCCGGCCGCCGCGGTGCCCGCGGCGTGCTCGGCGGCGGTCACGACGGCGCCCTCGGAGACGCCACCGGGCAGGGCGGGAAGCAGCCCGCCCTCGGCCTCGGCGGTGCCGTCGCCCGCGTTGTCCGCGGAGCGCCCGCGACGACGGCCGGTGCCCCCGGAGGCCTCAGCGGTCTCGACGGGAGCCGGCTGCTGCGGTTCGTCGTCCCCGGCGGCCGCGCGGCGGCGGCGCCGCCCGGTCGGCGTGCCGGACTCGGCCTCGGCCTCGGCGCCCGCCGTTTCGGGGGCGTCCGGGACCTCGCTCTCCAGGAAGGCGTCGACGGAGGACCGCCGGGCCCGCCGCCGCCCGCCGCCGGACGTCTGCTGCGCCGCGGCGGGAGCGGCCTGCGGCGCCTGCGCGGCGACCGCGCCCGCGCCGCTGCCGATCGGCACCTCCAGGACGTACGCGCTGCCGCTCATGCCCGGCACCTCGTGCGTCTGGAGGACACCGCCGTGGGCCCGCACGATGCCGCGCACGACCGGCTCGTGCACCGGGTCTCCCCCGGCGTACGGTCCGCGCACCTCGATGCGGACGACCTCGCCGCGCTGGGCGGCGGCCACGACGACGGTGTTGTCCATGTAGCCGCCCGCGGACACGGGCGCGTTGCCTGTGGCGTCGACGCCCGCGACATCGGCGACCAGGTGCGCCAGCGCGGTGGCCAGCAGGGCCGCGTCGACCTCGGCCTCGATCGGCGGCGCGTGCACGGCGAACTGCACCCGCCCGGGACCGATCAGCTCGACGGCCCCGTCGACCCCGGCGGCCACGACGGAGTCGAGCATCACCTTCGTACGGGACACCTCCGCGGCGCCCGCGTCCAGGCGCTGGTAGCCGAGGACGTTGTCGATGAGGGTGGTGATGCGGGAGTAGCCCGCGGAGAGGTGGTGCAGGACCTGGTTGGCCTCGGGCCACAGCTGTCCCGCGTCGTCGGCGGCGAGCGCGGCCAGCTCGCGGCGCAGCTGGTCCAGCGGGCCGCGCAGGGACTGCCCGAGCAGCGTCTGCAGCTGCTCGTGCCGGGCGGCGAGGGCCTCGTAGCGGTCCTTCTCGCGCTCGGCGAGGGCGGCGTACCGGTCCTCGCCGGCCGCCAGCTCCTCCTGGTGGGCCTCGGTCAGCTCCTCCACCTCGGTCACGTGCTTCTGGCGCAGCGCGGTGAGGTCGGAGGCGTGCTCCTCGGACAGCCGCTCCAGCTCGTCGGCGTGCGCCTGGTCGCCGGCGGCCTTCTCGTCGGCGAGGACGTCGTACGGGCGGCGGTCGGCGAAGGTCATCACGGCGCCGACGAGCTGGTCGCCGTCGCGCACGGGGGCGGTGGTGAGGTCGACCGAGACCTTGTCCCCCGGCTTGGACCACAGCACCTGCCCGCGCACCCGGTGCTTGCGCCCCGAGCGCAGGGTGTCGGCGAGCGGCGACTCGTCGTACGGGAAGGGCGAGCCGTCGGCGCGCGAGTGCAGGACGAGGGTGTGCAGCTCCTTGCCGCCCAGGTCGCTGGCGCGGTAGCCGAGGATCTGCGCGGCGGCCGGGTTGACCAGGACGATCCGGCCGTCGGTGTCGGTGCCGACGACGCCCTCGGACGCGGCCCGCAGGATCATCTCGGTCTGCCGCTGCGAGCGGGCGAGCTCGGCCTCGGTGTCGATGGTGCCGGTCAGGTCGCGGACGACCAGCATCAGCAGCTCGTCGGCGGCGTAGCCGTGGCTGTCGTAGGCCTGCTGGCCGTTCTCCAGGTTGGCGCTGGTGACCTCGACCGGGAACTCGGAGCCGTCGGTGCGGCGGGCCGCCATCCGGGTGGGCCGGGTGCGGGCGCGCGGGTCGACGTGGTCCGGGCGGCGCATGGAGCCGGGAATCAGCTTGGAGTCGAACTCCGGGAGGAGATCCAGCAGCCCGCGCCCGACGAGTGCCGTACCGGGCGCCTCGAACGCCTCCAGCGCGATGGTGTTCGCGTTGACGACGGTCCCGTTGGCGTTGACCAGGAGCAACGCATCGGGAAGGGCGTCGAGTATGGCTGCGAGGCGAGCAGCGCCTCGGGATGGCCTGCTGCTCACGAGACGCTTCCTCCCTGTTACCGCACCTTGCCAACCGCTCGGGCCATCTTGCCAACGGGCCCGCGGGGTGTCACGCGAGGGAGTCTAAGGGCTGCGGTTGTGCTCGCGGCGCCCGATGCGAGACACATCGCACTCCCCGGGGAGGGCGGGCGCGGGGCCGCTACGGCACCGGCACCGCGCCTCCACCCGGCCTCTACAGGGCCGCCGCACGGCCACGGGCTTCCGCGGCCGTGCGGCCCGAGCACGGCCGCGGTCGGTCAGCCGCCGGCGGCGGGCAGCAGCGGGACGAACCGGTCCCAGCGTTCGATCTCACAGCCGTTGCTGCGGTCGAACCGCGCGTCGACGGGCCGCCCCGCCCAGGTGCCCGTGACATGGGCGGTGGCGGGACCGCCGTACAGCATCGTGCAGAAGCTGTCGCCGGGCACGGGCGCGAAGGGGTCCTCGCCCCAGTGGGTGTTGCGGTCCAGCGCCGCGCAGGCGGCGGCCGGGTCGGGGTGGCTGCCGCGGCCGGGGTGGCAGTCGAGCTCGTACGTCCGGGCCGCCCGCTCCGGCCCCTCCAGGACGGTGACGGTGAGGTGGTCGGGCCGGTCCTCGTGACGCACCGGGGGCGGCACCCTCGGTGACGGTGCGGCGGGGGCGGCGGAGGACGTGGGGGACAGCGGGCCGAGCGCGGCCAGCGAGAGACCGGCGGCGACGGCGAACCGCCGCAGGGCGCGGGAGGAGACGTAGGACATGCCCTGCCCAACGCGCCGGGGCGGCGTACGTTGCGCGGCGGGCGGTGAGGGCGCGCGACCTGGCGGGCGGTGAAGGCGCGCGACCTGCGGACACCCGGCGTGTTCCCACCGGAAGCCCTTTGCCCTGCGGGCCGCCCGCCTAGTACCGTGGGAGCCGATTGGTGACACGACGCTCGACTGTGTCATCATCTGCACGCAGCGTTCGCGCTCGCGCGAGTGGTTGTGCTGGAGGCGTCGCCTAGTCCGGTCTATGGCGCCGCACTGCTAATGCGGTTTGGGTCTTAAAGCCCATCGAGGGTTCAAATCCCTCCGCCTCCGCTCTGTGCTCAGGGAGTTCAGCCGATGACCGGCTGAACTCCCTGAGTCGTTTCCGGGAGTCGTTTCCGGGCCGGGCGGTCCCTCGCCGGGGGCGGGATCACACGTCGGGGCGGGCCGAGCTGATCGCGTTCTTGAAGGTGGCGGAGGCGTCGCCGACGTACCCGGCCGGGACGCAGCCGACGATGCCTGTGCAGTCGGCGCCGGTGTGCACGGTCCACTCGTGTGGGCAGTGTGATCGCCCAGGAGCGCGGGCCGGGATCTGCCCATGGTGCGAGGGGACGGCCGACCGGCCGCGGACCGGGAGTCAGGTTGCCCGATCCGGCGCCCGTTCACCCGCCCTCGCGAAACTCTGTGACCCCAGTCACGAACGCACCGAATCGGCCCGCCGAACCCCTCCCCCACGGCCCCGGCCCGCACTCGCCCGAATCGGCGTTTTCGCAGCTCAGAAGGGGTTTACTTAATGGATTTCACATGTCGGCGGCAGTCATGTAATGTTCTTCCTGTCGCCGCGAACGGGCCGAAAGGGCCGGAAGCGAAGACGAAAACAGAACAAGCACTCGTAGCTTAACGGATAGAGCATCTGACTACGGATCAGAAGGTTGCAGGTTCGAATCCTGCCGAGTGCACATCGTTCAAAGGCCCCCAAGGGATCATCCTTGGGGGCCTTTGACGTCGGTTCAGCGGACATCAACGCGGGCGGAAGCCCGGCTCGACCCCGGCGCACTCGCCGAGTGCCGCGTACAAAGCCGGTACGAAGGCGGCGAGTTCGGCGTCGGAGGCCTGGCCGGCGTCCAGTACGGCGCCGACGACCGCCAGCAGCGCCGCCGCGGAGCGCTGGGCGTGGGTGTCGGCGAGGGCGTCGAGGTAGCCGCCGGGGCGGGTGACCGCGTAGGCCTCCTTGCCGGTGGCCGGATCGACACCGAGGCTGCGCAGTCGCGAGGCGCTCACGCGGCGACCTCCAGCGGAACGGCGTAGTCCTGCCCCATCGTCGCCAGTACGGCAGCCCGCCGCCGCGCCCGCTGAAGGCGCAGTTCGCGTTCCGACGCGGCGAGGCATGGACGGACCAGGGGGTGGCTGTCCATGAAGACGACGTCCTGGAGCGGCGGGGCGGGGCGGGGGCCGGCGGTGGACGGAGCCTCCGGCAGCGGGACTTCGGCGCGGTGCGCTCCGCTCGGAGGCAGGAGGAATCGGAGGAGTGCCATCAGTAGGCTGCGCATAGGTCGACTCCAGTTCAGTCGGCTCAGCCCCGGCGTGGAAGCTCCACCTTCCCGCCGGGGCGTTTCTTTGTCCGCGTTCACAATACCGTGGATAACTGCGGATAACCACGGATGCGCGGATTGCCGTGGTCACCCACGCTGAACTGATGGACCTCGACCGCACACGCCCCCTGTGGCGACAGATCGCCGCGGAGATCATCCGGCGCATCGAGAGCGGAACCTACCCGCCGGGCAGCCGTGTGCCGTCCACCTTGGAGATCGCGCAGGAGTTCGGCGTGGTGAACGCGACCGCGGCCAAGGCCATGCGGCATGTGCGGGAAGCGGGATGGACGCGGGGCGAAGTCGGGCTGGGAACGTTCGTCAGCGACCCCCTCCCGCGCTCCCCCTCATGACGAACAGCCCCTGATGCAAGGCACCGGGGGCTGTCGCGCCGTACGGCCGCGTCAGGCGAGGTTCGTGACGTCCAGGGCGCCGTCGGCGTACTGGCGGCGCAGGACCTTCTTGTCGAACTTGCCCACGGAGGTCTTGGGCACGGACTCGATCAGGGTCCAGCGCTCGGGGAGCTGCCACTTGGCGATGCCGCGCTGGTCGGCGAGGAAGGTGCGCAGGGACTCGAAGTCCGCGGTGGAGCCCTCCTTCAGCACGACCGTGGCCAGCGGACGCTCGCCCCACTTGTCGTCCGGGACGGCGACGACCGCGGCCTCGGCGACGTCCGGGTGGGCCATCAGGGCGTTCTCCAGCTCCACCGAGGAGATCCACTCGCCGCCGGACTTGATGACGTCCTTGGCGCGGTCGGTGAGGGTGAGGAAGCCCTCGGGGGAGATGGTGCCGACGTCACCCGTCTTCAGCCAGCCGTCCTCGCTGAACTTGTCGGCGGGGCGCAGGGGTTCGGAGTCGGAGCCGTTGTAGTAGGCGCCGGCGATCCACGGGCCGCGGACCTCCAGCTCGCCCGCGGACTCGCCGTCCCAGGGCAGGCGCTCGCCGCCGGGGCCGGTCAGCCGGGCCTCGACGCTGGTGGGGAAGCGGCCCTGGGTGAGGCGGTAGCCGAACTCGTCCTCGGTGCCGACCGCGTGGGCCGGCGGGCGGGCGACCGTGCCGAGCGGGGAGGTCTCCGTCATGCCCCAGGCGTGGCAGACGCGCATGCCGAGCCGGTCGAAGGCCTCCATGAGGGCGGGCGGACAGGCCGAGCCGCCGATGGTGACCTGGCCGAGGTGGCTGACCTCGCGCGGGCGGGCGGTCAGCTCCGCCAGCAGGCCCTGCCAGATCGTGGGGACGGCCGCCGCGTGGGTCGGCTTCTCCTTCTCGATCATCTCGGCGAGCGGGGCGGGCTGCAGGAAGCGGTCGGGCATCAGCATGTTGACGCCGGTCATGAAGGTGGCGTGCGGCAGACCCCAGGCGTTGACGTGGAACTGGGGGACCACGACCAGGGAGGTGTCGTGGTCGGTCAGGCCCATCGACTCGGTCATGTTGACCTGCATGGAGTGAAGGTAGATCGACCGGTGGGAGTAGACGACGCCCTTGGGGTCGCCGGTCGTGCCGGAGGTGTAGCACATGGCGGCGGCCTGGCGCTCGTCCAGCTCCGGCCAGTCGTAGGAGGTCGGCTTGCCCGCGATCAGGTCCTCGTACTCGTGGACCTGCACGGCGGCGCCGTCCAGCAGGGAGCGGTCGCCGGGGCCCGACACGACCACGTGCTCCAGCGGCTTGAGGTGCGGCAGCACCGGAGCCAGCAGCGGCAGCAGGGAGCCGTTGACCACGACGACCCGGTCGGCCGCGTGCTGGACGATCCAGATCAGCTGCTCGGCGGGCAGCCGCAGGTTCAGGGTGTGCAGGACCGCGCCCATCGAGGGGATCGCGAAGTACGCCTCCACGTGCTCGGCGTTGTTCCACATCAGCGTCGCGACCCGGTCGTCGCCGCTCACGCCGAGGTCGTCGCGCAGCGCGTGCGCGAGCTGCGCCGCGCGGGCGCCGATCTCCGCGTAGCTGCGGCGCTGCGGTTCCGCTTCGCCGGTCCAGGTCGTCACCTGCGACGTCCCGTGGATCGTCGATCCATGGGCCAGGATCCTGGAGATCAACAGCGGTACGTCCTGCATGGTGCTCAGCACGGCGTCCTCCCGGGGCGACATTGCCTACGCGGCGGTAAGGGGTGCGCTGATTCTGCTCACATACCGCGCGGTATGTCACTAGGGAGTAATGATCGATCAGGTGACGTTCGGCACCCGGACGTCCCGGAGCCGGGTCCGGGAAGGCTCCGTCAGCCGCCCGTCAGCGGACAAATCCCAGCTCGGAGTCCTCGCGCAGCTTGCCCAGCGCCCGGGACACCGCCGATTTCACCGTGCCCACCGACACGCCGAGAACCTGGGCCGTCTGGGCCTCGCTGAGGTCCTCGTAGTACCGCAGGACGACCATCGCCCGCTGGCGGTCGGGCAGCTTCATGACCGCCCGCCACATCGCGTCGCGCAGCGCCTGCCGCTCGGCGGTGTCGGTCTCGGCGGGCAGCGGCTCCGGCTCGGGCAGCTCCTCGCAGGAGAACTCGTCGACCTTGCGCTTGCGCCACTGCGAGGTGCGGGTGTTCACCAGGGCGCGCCGGACGTAGCCGTCCAGCGCGCGGTGGTCCTCGATCCGCTCCCAGGCGACGTACGTCTTCGTGAGGGCGGTCTGGAGCAGGTCCTCGGCGTCGTTCGGGTTGGACGTCAGCGACCGCGCGGTGCGCAGCAGCACCGGCCGGCGGGCCCTGACGTAGGAGGAGAACGACGGGTACGTCGCGTACGGCAGCGCCCGCCTCGCCGGTCCGGCGGACTCCGGGGCGCTGGTGCAGACGAGTGTGGTCATGTGCTCAACGCTAGGGACGGAGCGGCACCCGCGGATCGGCCCCAGGGACCGAAGCGCGGTCCCCCTCAGGTTGTAGTGGTGGGGCTGACTGCACCTCCTGTAGGTGGACCGGGGGTGGAGAGGTAGTACGGGGTGGGTCAGGGTCCACCCCGACCCCAGGGGGCTGTGCGCGGCGCCGGGGCTCAGCCGTCCGCCGCCAGGACCAGGCCCGAGGTCGGCACCCCCGTCCCCGCCGTGACCAGCACCCGTTCCGCGCCCGGCACCTGGTTCACCGCGGTTCCGCGCAGCTGGCGGACCGCCTCGGCGACACCGTTCATGCCATGCAGATACGCCTCGCCGAGCTGGCCCCCGTGGGTGTTCAGCGGCAGCCGCCCCTCGGCGACAAGGGCGGGGGCCTCGCCCGGCCCGCAGAACCCGTACGCCTCCAGTTGCATCAGCACGAACGGGGTGAAGTGGTCGTAGAGGATGCCCACGTCGATGTCGTCCGGACCTAGCCCCGCTCCTCGCCACAGCCGCCGGGCGACGACCCTGGCCTCCTCCAGTACGGCCGGATCGCCGCGGTGGAAGCCGGTCATCTGCTCCTGGCCCCGGCCCGCGCCCTGGGCCGCCGCGGCGATCACGGCCGGCGGGCGGGGCAGATCGCGGGCGCGCTCGACGGAGGTGACGACCAGGGCCTGGCCGCCGTCGGTCTCCTGGCAGCAGTCGAGGAGCCGCAGCGGCTCGGCGATCCAGCGCGAGGCGGCGTGTTCGGCGAGGGTGATGGGCCGCCCGTGGAAGTGCGCGGCCGGGTTGGCCGCCGCGTACCGGCGGGCCGCGACGGCCACGTGCCCGAAGACCTCGGGGGTCAGCCCGTGCACATGGAGATAGCGGCGCGCGGCCATCGCCACCCAGGAGGCCGGCGTGAGCAGCCCGGCCGGCATCACCCAGCCCAGCGCGACGCCCTCCGCGGTCGGCTCACGGTGGCGCACCCCCGCGCCGAAACGGCGGCCGGAGCGCTCGTTGAAGGCGCGGTAGCAGACCACGACCTCGGCCGCGCCCGTGGCGACGGCCATCGCCGCCTGCTGCACGGTCGCGCAGGCCGCGCCGCCGCCGTAGTGCACCCGGGAGAAGAAGGACAGCTCGCCGATACCGCAGGCCTGGGCCACGGTGATCTCGGGGCTGGTGTCCATGGTGAAGGTGACCATGCCGTCCACGTCGGCGGGGGTGAGCCCGGCGTCCGCGAGCGCGGCCCGCACCGCCTCGGCGGCCAGCCGCAGCTCGCTGCGCCCGGAGTCCTTGGAGAACTCGGTCGCGCCGATCCCGGCGATCGCGGCCCTCGCACGAGCGCTCACCAGGTCACCTCCGCCGTGGCCGTGACATGGCGCCCGACGGCGTTGTCCCCGGTCACCCGGACGACGGCACGGCGGCCGTCGCACTCCTCGACCGTGCCGGCCAGCAGCAGGGTGTCGCCGGGATGGCTGGGCGCACCGAGCCGCAGGGCGAGCCGCCGCAGCACGCAGGAGGGTCCGAAGGCGTCGGTGACATAGCGGCCGACCAGGCCGTTCGTGGTGAGGATGTTCATGAAGACGTCGGGGGCGCCGCCGCGCCGGGCGGCCTCGGGGTCGTGGTGGACGTCCTGGTAGTCGCGCGAGGCGATGGCCCCGGCCACGATCAGCGTCCGGGTCACCTCGATCTCCAGCGGCGGCAGCCGGTCCCCGGCCCTCATCCGCCCGACTCCTCGGCCCGGAACACCGGCACGGTCAACTCCTCGTCGCAGCGCAGGAACTCCAGCCGCACCGGCATGCCGACGCGCACCTTGTCGTACGGCACCCCGACCACGTTCGCGACGATCCGCACACCCTCGGCGAGCTCGATCAGGCCGACGGCGTAGGGCCCCGGCGGGCCGGGCGCGGTGAAGGCCGGGAAGGGCGGGTGGTGCATCACCACGTACGAGAAGACGGTCCCGGTCCCGGCCGCCCGGACGGTGTCCCAGTCCGCCGAGCCGCAGTCGGGGCAGCCCGGCAGCCAGGGGAAACGCGGCCGCCGGCAGTCCGTGCACCGCTGGACGAGCAGTTCGTGGCGGTCGACGCCCTCCCAGTACCCGGCGTTGTCGCGGCCCACTACCGGACGCGGGCGGCGCTCGCTGGGGCGGTCGGAGCCGCGGGGGTCGCGGACCGGGCGGCTCGGGGCGTACTTGAGGACGCGGAAGCGGTGGACGCCCGCGAGCAGGCCCGCCACGCGGAGTTCGGTGCGGGTGGTGACGAACCAACCGTTGCCCAGCCGGGTCGACTTGGGGCCGGTCACCGACTCGACGACCGTGTCGAAGGTGACGGTGTCGCCGACCCGCAGCGGGCGTACGTACTCCTGCTCGCAGTCGGTCGCGACGACCGAGGTGCAGCCGGCCTCGTCGAGCAGGGTGAGGAGGTCGTGGTAGGCGTCGGTGCGCCGGTCGTGGCCGCTGAGTCCGCCCATCGTCCACACCTGGAGCATCGCGGGCGGGGCGACGGCGCCGGTGCCGGTGTAGGCGGGGTGGGTGTCGCCGAGGGCCTCGCACCAGTGGCGGATCATCGCGGCGTCGACGGGGTCCTTGCCGGTGGCCTCGGAGACGGCGGGCAGCCCCTCGAAGGCCTTCAGCCGCGCGGCCAGGTCGTCGTCGGACACGGCACACCTCCTTCGGGCTTCGGGCCGTACGTACGACAGTTTCTGACTGTCCGTCAGGTCGAGGGGAGTGTCAAGAACGAGACCGTCGTACGTACAGCCCGACGCCACGCCACCGGGGACACGGCTGTGCGGCGGTGCCCGGGAGCACCGCCGCACAGTCGCTGCCACACCCCATGGAGAGCCCGCCGCAGGGGAGTCGAGGGGCCGGCGCCCGAGGCGCGCGGGCGCCGGCCGCTCATCTCACGCCCGCAGCGGTGACCTCACCACCACAGCGGTCCGAAGCCGACGGCGACGTTGCTGTTGCCCTGGTTGACCGCGGTGAAGGCCGAATCGTCGACCTGCGCGGTGTTGGACTGGTTCGAGGCGCCGGAGCCGATGGCCTGCTGCTGTGTCGTGGACGAGTTGCCGCTGTTGTCGCCCCCGACCCCGCTGCCGACGATGCCCTGGAACGCGTTGGTGACGGCCGCGCTGGATCCGTTGTCCGCGAAGGCGCCGTTGTCCGCCGCCGCGACGCCGGTGAAGAGGGCGGCCGCGAGCGGCAGGGCGGAGACGGCGGCGATGACGCGGGCGGTACCGATGCTTGCCATGTGTCTTTTCCTCCAGAACCAGGTACGCACGGGCCCCCTCGGCCGCGTGCGTGACGTACACGAGGTACGTGAAGTACGGCTTTCACCAGGGCAGTCGGCCGACCGCCCCGACGCTGTGCACGACGTCGCGACTCCAGAGTTGCCCAGCGGATCACCCGCGAACCACCCCGGAAGCCCCGATTCGCCCTCAAGCGTGATGACAAGTCGATAAACCCCTCTCCGCACCCTTACCGGGCGAGAAGGAGCAGGTCAGGGCCATTCGTGTGACACACGATCAACGGAACCCAAGGAGCACGAGAGGGGAAGCGTTCCAGCGCGTTTCCGGCCATTGACCGCCCGCCGGGCGCGCCGCGCCGGACCCCTCTTCCTTTCTTCGAACATTCGTACGAACATGGAGGCATGGCCACCACCGACCGGCAGGCCACCACGCTGGCCCTCGCACACGCGCTGTCGGCCGCGGAACGCGGACTGGCAGTCATCCCCCTGTCCCGCGCCAAGCTCCCGGCCCTGCGCTCCCCCCACCGCAACGACCCTCCCGGCCTACCGCCCTGCCGCGGCGAGTGCGGCCGCTTCGGCCACGGCGTGTACGACGCGTCCACCGAACCGGCGCGCATCCGCGAGATGTTCGCCGCCGCGCCCTGGGCCACCGGCTACGGCATCGCCTGCGGGCTGCCCCCGCACCACCTCATCGGCGTCGACCTGGACACCAAGTCCGGCACGGACTCCTCGGCGGCGCTGCGCGAACTGGCCCTGCGGCATCTGTTCACGATCCCGCCGACGGTCGTCGTGCAGACCCCCTCCGGCGGCCGTCACCTGTGGCTCAGCGGCCCGCCGGACGTGGTCGTCCCCAACTCGGCCGGCCGCCTCGCCCCCGGCATCGACATCCGGGGCGCGGGCGGCTATCTCGTCGGCCCCGGCTCCCGCACCGACCACGGCGTCTACGCCACCGCCCCCGGCAGCGGCCATCTGCCCCCGGCGCCCTGTCCCGTGGCTCTCCTGCGACTGCTGCTGCCGCCCCCGCGCAGGCAGGTCCAGACGACCGCGGGCGGCAGCCACGGCCAGGGCCTGATCCAGTTCGTCCTGGCCGCGCATCCGGGGCAGCGCAACACCCGGCTGTTCTGGGCGGCCTGCCGGGCCTACGAGAACGGCATCGCGGGGGAGTTGGCCGACGCGCTGGTGGAGGCGGCGTCCGCGACCGGGCTGACCGAACGGGAGGCCCGGGCGACGATCGCGTCGGCGGAGCGGATGACGGGGAGGGGCGGGGGATGAGGGGGTGAGCGGGGAGTCCGCAGGCCTGTGGGGCGCGGCGAGCCGGGTCCCACCGCGCCCCACGGACTCGCGGACTCCCCGGCCGATCCGCTACGGCGTGAAGACCTCGTCCAGGCGGTGGACGGCACCGTCGTCACCGGTCTCGTACTTGAAGACGAGGCCGGAGTCCGGGTGGGCGTCGAGCCAGTCGAGCAGCTCCTGGACGCCGATCCGCTGGTTCTCGGTGCTCTCCACGATCGGGTTGGTCGCGGTGATGTACGCGCCCTGGTCCATGGCCCAGCGGGACTCCTCGCCGGAGCCCACGAAGGGAGCGCCGTCGGTGTCGGGCTCGCCGCAGCCCCAGGCGCCGTGCTGGACGATCAGGTTCACCTTGTCGGTGACGCCGTCGATCTCCTCCCAGCCGTACAGGGCGAACTCGTCGGGGTCGTAGTCGTCGGGGTTCGGCGGCGCGGTGACGCAGTCGGCGGCGGGCTCGGCGCCCGGCTCCTCGGAGGGCGGGGCGGACGCGCCTCCCTTTCCGCCCTCCTCGGGCGCGGAGGCGGTGGGCTCGGCGCCGTCGGCCGACGCGCTCGGCTTCCCCGCGGGGGCCGAGGTCGCGGGGGTCGCGCTCGCGTCGCCCCCGACGGCCTTGGCCTCGTCGCCCTTGCATCCCGTCAGCGCGGCACTCAGCGCCACGGCCGCGAGCGCGACGGCGACGGATCTGCGACGGCGTTGGGTGTTCATCATCTCGTCCCCCTGTTCCGCACGGCCCGAACCGGCCGTGACCGATGGTCGGGGGGACCGTAGCAACGGCGTTGACCAGGCGCGATACAGAAACCCCTTACGTCACCGTTCCGGGACACGTCCGTCACCCGCCGCGGAAGGAGCGACGGGGCGGTGACGGGGCGCGGCCCGGACGCGCGGGACGTCAGCCCCTGGGCCGCTGCTGCGCGTGCGCGGCTTTGCGGACGCGGTGCCTGGAGGAGACTTGGCCGACCAGTTCCCAGAAGCACCCGCCCGGGCAGCTGGGGTGAGTGGTGGGTCGAGGTGGGGGTGTGACGGCCCGGAAGGCAGAACCGGCCGGATTCGAACCGGCGTCCTCGCGATTTTGGAGACCGCGCGCGACGACCTCTGCGCTACGGCTCCGCCCGTCCGTCATCCTATGGACGCCGATGGGGCCCGTGCCCCTGCCGTGCCCGCTCGGACAGGAACTGACGGGGAGCCACGGTGATGGGCAGACAGCCTGCAAGAGAACTGCCCCCGACCGGTTGACCCGGTCAGGGGCAGTTCTCTTGCGGAGGCGGTGGGATTTGAACCCACGGTGACATCGCTGCCACGACGGTTTTCAAGACCGTTCCCTTCGGCCGCTCGGGCACGCCTCCCCGCGTCGCCCACGGTGGGGCGGGCGGCGCGGGGACAAGAGTAACGGGTTGGCCGGGCGGGGCGGGGGTCAGTTGTCGCCGGTGCGGGAGCCGAGGGTGAGTTCGGTGGTGTTCGTCCGGCCGTCGCGCTCGTACGTGATGGTGACCTTGTCGCCGGGCTGGTGGGTCCAGATCTCGCCGATCAGGGTCGGGCCGGAGTCGATGACGTGGTCGTCGAGCTTGGTGATCACGTCGCCGGGCTTGAGGCCGGCCTGGGCCGCGGGGCCGCCCGACTCGACCGCGGCGGAGCCGCCCGCGCCGGTGTCGGTGATCTTCGCGCCGCCGGTGGAGTCCTCCAGGGAGACGGAGGCGCCGATCTTGGCGTAGACGGGCTTGCCGGTCTTGATCAGCTGCTGGGCGACGTACTTGGCCTGGTTGATCGGGATCGCGAAGCCCAGGCCGATGGAACCGGACTGGCCGGAGCCGCCGAAGCCGCCGTTGCTGGTCGACTGGATCGCGGAGTTGATGCCGATGACGTTGCCCTTGGCGTCCAGCAGCGGGCCGCCGGAGTTGCCCGGGTTGATGGAGGCGTCGGTCTGGAGGGCGCTCATGTACGAGGCCTGGCTGCCCGAGCCGTCGCTGGAGGCGACCGGACGGTTCTTGGCGCTGATGATGCCGGTCGTGACGGTGTTGGACAGACCGAAGGGCGCGCCGATGGCGATCGTGGAGTCGCCGACCGCCACGTCGTCGGAGTTGCCGAGGGTGAGCGGCTTCAGGTCCGAGGGCGCGTCCTTGAGCTTGATCACCGCCACGTCGTAGCCCTGGGCGTGGCCGACCACCTCGGCGTCGTACTTCTTGCCGTCGGGGAAGACCGCGGAGACCTTGCCGCCGTCGACCGCGTCCGCCACCACGTGGTTGTTGGTGACGATGTGGCCCTCGGTGTCGAACACGAAGCCCGTGCCGGTGCCGCCCTCGCCCTCGCTGGACTCCGCCTGGATCGTGACCGTGCTGGGCAGGGCGGTGGCGGCGACGCCCGCGACCGTGCCCGGGTCGCGCTTGAGGTCGCCGCCGGTGTCCGCCGCGCTGACGGTGGTGGAGCTGGTGTCGTCGTTGTTCTTCGCCAGGACGTAGCCGAGGCCGCCGCCCAGGCCGCCCGCGACCAGCGCGGCCACCAGCACCGCGGCGAGCAGGCCGCCGCGGCCGCGCCGCTCGGGCTTGGGAGCGCCCGGCTGGTACGAGGCGCCCCAGACCGTGCCGGAGTCGCCGGAGCCGCCGCCGGGGAGCGGGGTGGTGTGCGCGGGGTCGTGCGCCCCCGGGGCGGGCGGGGGCGGCCAGCCGCCCTGCGCGCCGTGCGCGCCGTAGGGAGCGGGCTGCGGGGCGGTGTGGTGCGCGGTTGTGTCCGCCGGGGCGGGCGGTGTCCCGTACGCCGGGGAATGCGGGGCCTCGGGGGCGCCGTACGCCGGGGGCCGCTGTGCGGCCGGGGCCGGGTCGCCGTGGACCGGAGGCAGCTGGGCGGTCGGCGCGGAGTCGCCGTACGCCGGCGGCTGCGGGGCCGGGGCGGCGGGCGGCTGGGGCATGGGCGTCGTCGGGGAGGCGCTCTCCGGCGCCTGCGGGGAGGACGCGGGAGTGTCCACCGGCACAGGAGGTGCGGACGGGGCCGGGGGGACCGCGGTGCCCTCGTTCTCGGTGCTCACAGCTTCTCTCCTCGTTCCACTGCTGTCGTCGCTGCGCAGCGCAATTTTGTATGCGGTCAGCTTTTCCCACGGGCCGTCAGAGCACCATAAGCCGTGCCTGTGCGTCCGGGGCCATCCTTTATATAGGACCTTTTTCACTTAACGGACACCGTGCCGAGGCCGTCAGGACGCCACTCGGACGTCACACCTACCCCCGGACGGTGGCACCATGACGCGGTGACCCACGCACCACAGCACCATCCCCAGATCGTCGCCCACCGCGGCGCCTCCGAGGACGCCCCGGAACACACCCTGGCCGCCTACAAGAAGGCGATCGAGGACGGGGCCGACGCCCTGGAGTGCGATGTGCGGCTGACCTCGGACGGGCACCTCGTGTGTGTGCACGACCGTCGTGTCAACCGTACGTCCAACGGCCGTGGCGCGGTGTCCGCCCTGGAGCTGTCCGAACTCGCCGCCCTCGACTTCGGATCCTGGAAGCGCGGCGGCCCGGAGGAGCCCGACTGGGAGTTCCGTCCGGAGGACCCGGCCGACACCTCCGTACTCACCCTGGAACGGCTGCTGGAGCTGGTCGCCGACGCCGGGCGCCGGGTGGAGCTGGCCATCGAGACCAAGCACCCCACGCGCTGGGCGGGCCAGGTCGAGGAACGGCTGCTGCATCTGCTGAAGCGGTTCGGGCTGGACGCCCCCGCCTCGCCGGAGGAGTCCCGGGTGCGCGTGATGAGCTTCTCCGCGCGCTCGCTGCACCGGGTGCAGGCCGCGGCGCCGACCCTGCCGACGGTCTACCTGGTGCAGTTCCTCTCGCCCCGGCTGCGCGACGGCCGGCTGCCCGCCGGGGTGCACATCGCGGGCCCCTCGATCCGGATCGTGCGCAACCACCCCGCCTATGTGGAGCGGCTCCAGCGGGCCGGTCACCAGGTGCACGTGTGGACCGTGAACGACCCCGAGGACGTCCGCCTCTGCCGCGACCTCGGCATCGACGCCATCATCACCAACCGCCCGCGCGCGGTGGCGGAGATCCTCGGACGCTGAGCCAGGCACCCGGGCGAACACCCTCCAGACGACCGTTCCCGACCGCCTCTGACCGGCGACACACCTCAGATGATCACACGGTGTGCACCGGCGCGTTCTTTCCGTGATCGTTCGTGGCGAGTGCATCACCGGAACGTGATTGGCCGGTTTCCGGTACAGGCCATTGGGGCATTCACACCGTGGCGTGGGGCGAAGGAGGTCTCGGGGGTGGCGTTGGTGGTGGCACAGGAGGTGCCCACGTCGTCGAGCATGGCCGTACCCCATGGCCCTGCGGGCGTGGGGGAAGCGAGGCACCGCATGCGCGATCAGTTGCGCACGGGCGGTGTAGCGGAATCGGTCATCGACGACGCCGTACTGATCCTTTCCGAGTTGTTGAGCAACGCGTGCAAACACGGTCGACCACTGGGCGACGCCCTGGCCGGGGACGGCGACGTCCGGGCCGCGTGGCGCGTGGACCCCGACGGCCGGCTCGTGGTCGAGGTCACGGACGGGGGCGGTCCCACCCGCCCTGCTCCAGCCACCCCGTCGGTCACCGCACACGGTGGCCGCGGGCTCAACATCATCACCGCGCTGGCGGACGACTGGGGAGTACGGGACGACGCCCGCGGCGAGGTGACCGTGTGGGTCGTGGTCCACGACGACGTTCACGATCCGGACGCCGGGCGGCGCCGCGACGACTTCGCTACGCGCGTCATCGCGCCATCGGTACCGGCCATCGTCGAGCTCGACTTCGCGGACGCCTTCGACGACCTGGACTGAACCGGGCCCCGGCCCGGACGCGCCCGTACCGTCCCGCGTACGACGACCCGCTTGTCCACAACTCTCCCGTTGTCCACAGGGTCCCGTCGCCACTGGCTCGAACGGCTAGGCTCCGCCCGTACGAGAAGAGCCGTAACCGGGAGACCCCACGATGGCCAAGAAGCGACCCCAGACGAAGGCCAACCAGCCCCAGATCACCGACGGAGAGATCCCGGTCGTCGGAGCCCGTGAGCCCTGCCCGTGCGGCAGCGGTCGCCGCTACAAGGCCTGTCACGGCCGGGCGGCCTCGCACGCGGCGACCGAGCTGGTGCAGCGCCCGTTCGAGGGCCTGGCGGGCGAGTGCGACTGGGTCGCGCTGCGCGAACTGGTGCCGGCCGCCACGGTCGAGCTGACCCTGAAGGACGGCCTGCCCGAGGGCGTCCCCTCGGTCACGCTCGCCACGGTGCTGCCGATGGCCTGGCCCGCCCTGCGCCGCGAGGACGGCTCGGTGCTGATCGGCCTGCAGAACGACACGGCGTCCGGTGACATCAGCCGCGACCTCGCCGACACCCTCCGGCAGGCGCTGGAGGCTCAGCCGGGCACCCCGGTGCAGGGCCGCCGGGCGCCCGCCGACAGCCCGCGCCTGCAGGACCTGCTCGACCCGGAGGGCGCTTTCGAGCCGGTCGTGCACGACGGCTTCGAGTTCTGGGTCCCGGACTCGGAGAACGCCACCCCGGACGTCACCGCGTCCCTGGAGCGGGCCAACGCGGCGGCCATCCCGACGGTGAAGCTGACCGGCGTGGACGCGGCGTACTGGTGCGAGACGCCGGAGAAGAACCACCTGCGGTGGGTCATGCCGCACGCCGAGGAGCAGCTTCTGGACGCCCTCGCGCGACTGCACGCCGCGGGCCGCTCCAGCCTCGGTGAGGGCACCCGGCTGGTGGGTTCCTTCCGTGCTCACGGGCTCACCGTCCCGGTGTGGGACCTGCCGAGCGGGGTCGGCGCGGAGGACGTGGAGAAGCCGGCCGCCGAGTTCGCCGAGCGGCTCGCCGCCGCCCTGGCGACGGACGCGCCGCTCACCCCGGAGGAGCGCCGGGCCCGCGGCGGGCTCACCAACCGACAGGTCACGCTGAGCTGACATACCGCGGACCGTCCGGGGCGACTGACCGACCGGTCAGCTGCCCCGGACGGGCGGGACGCGGTGGGAGCGGTCACAACTCCCGCTCGGACAGGGCTCGATCGGTGTCCGAATAGCCGAGGAAAATCGGAGATCGAATTTGCGAACAGCCGATCTCTTGTTACCGTTCCATTAGCCCGGTTGCTGGTGCATCCCCCGTCGCCAGCAACCGGGTCTTTTCATGTCCGGACGCACACACGGAACGCGGTCGCAGGTCAACCGGCCGTGAGGGAAAGGCAGTTGGCCGGGAGACCGCCCGGAATCCGGGTGCCGCGGCCGCCGGACGGGACCTAGGAGTTGCTGCCCGAGCGCAGCAGCAGCGGGCCGTCGGCCTCCGCCCCCGCGAATTCGGCGAACGCGCTGTACTCCGCCGCCCGCGCCCGGCTGCGCTCGCGTGGCGTGTCACAGGACGCGGGCTCGTCCCCGGCGCTCACCGCGCAGTACGTCTGCACGGTCCGGTCGCCGGGTCCCAGCAGGCTCAGCGCGGCCTGGAGCGGCTCCCCGGTGGCGTTGCGGTAGTAGGCGCGCGCCCAGGTGTCCTCGCCCTGGGTCAGCACACAGGTCTGCGCCTCGACGCCCTCGGGCGAGGTGAGTTCGGGTCCGCAGCGGGCGGCGGTGGCGGTGCCGACCCCGAGCAGCAGAGGGGTGCGCGAAGGCGCCGTCACGGGCCCTTTCGCGTCGACGTCCGGCTCCCGCGAGGCCTTCGGATCGCGCGCGGGCATCCGTACGGTCGTGCGCTCCTCGTCGTCCGCCGGGCCCGCGGACGCCACGGCCAGCGGCAGCGCGATCGCGCACACCGCGACGCCCGCGAGGGCGAGCAGACGAAGGTTCATGGAGGGGACGATAACCAGCCCGAACGGGCGCCCGGTTCGCCGCGCGCCCGACACCCCTACAACTCGGGCGCGCTCACACCCGTACGAGTGAGGGCGTCGACGACCGCGTCGACCACGGCCTCCACGTCGGGCACCCAGGGCGAGGCCGAACCCGGCAGCGGAGCGCGCTCCCAGCGGATGTCGCCCTGTCCGGTCGAGGACGGGGGCAGGGCGAGATAGCCGCCCTCGCCGTGGAAGCGCAGGGAGCCGGGGACGAAGTCCTTGGCGTAGAGCAGTTCGCCCAGCTGCTCCATGCTGTACGGCCGGACCAGGATCGCCCAGCGGTCGGGCGAGGCGACGACCGGGCCGAGGCGCATGCCGTCGCGGTCCAGCGCGTCGAGCGCGCGGGCGGCGGCCGCGGCCGGCAGGCTCACCGCGCAGGGCGCACGGCCTCCGGTGGCCAGCACGATCGGCGCCGCCGGGCGGTTGGTCCACCACCAGCGCACCATCCGCCCGTCCGTGGTCGCCGCGAGCAGCGCGGGGTCGAAGGGGTGGGCACCGGGCACCGTGCACTCGGGGTCGGGGCAGCCGCAGCCCGACCTGGCCCGCGCGTCCGCCGGCACCCCGGGGAGTACCGGCCACTGCCATTGCGTGGCGAAGGTCAGGGCCGCGCCGATCAGCTCAGGCCTCTTGTCAGCACGCCGGGACAGGAGCCTGCGTCGCCTTCCGAGGATCTCGCGCATGAGCGCTCGTTCCTTTCCGTTGCACGCCTGGCAACACCGTGGGCCACATACACCATGTGTCGATCACTGCACTGTGCGTACCTGCTGGCGCATCACACCCCTGCGAGAAGCGCGGGGATCCCCTGCGGGTCGGGCGTCGGCCGTGTCGACGGCCGACGCGACCGGACGACCGCGGCGGCCGGTCCGACCCTGCTCTCCGTACTCGACTGCGTCCGTACTCGTCTATCAAAAGCACGGGCGTGGCGTGGGGTGGCGAAGTCTGGCGTTTTGCCGTCCCGCGTATTTCTCCGCCTCCGCCACGGGAGGATGGGGCACGGTCGTCGGTGGCTAAGACGCCCGGGTCCGCCGCCAGGTTCCGGGTAGCCCCCAACCACCCCTGGCCTTCTCCGAGTACGTACCCATCACGACCGTTGTGACGCTCCTGCGAGCAAGCCCAGTCGACCTCAATAGGGCGTTGCCCGAGTCAGTTTTAAGCCAACTTTGCCTTTCTACAAGAGGAACGACCACCCAACCCGCAAACCACATGGACACCAGGAATCCCAGCAGGACAATGCTGGACATCCCCTCACGAGTGCGTGTACATGTGGAGACACTGCCAGCGGCGCAGAATGACCTGGGGGTTTTCGATGCTTTTGAGCAAAACGCACCGGTCGGAAAGCCGGACACCATGAACGCCCCGCACCCTCCGAAAGTGGCCGGAATCGATTCAACGGTTCCCGCACCCGCACACACTGTCGCGCCCGCGCCCGCCGCCGCGCCAGGCGTCCCCCCGGTCCACACCGGCCCGGGCGCACTGCTCCAGGACCGCCTCGCCGGCTGGGTCTCGGACCTCACCACGCTCCACGAGCTCACCGAACGCCTGGTCCGCACGGACGCCCTCGCCGAAGCGCTCCAGGAACTCCTGCGGGCGGGAGCCGCTCTGGTCGGCGCCCGGCGCGGACTCGTCGTCCTGGAACCCGGCGACGGCCTCGGCCCCCGCACCACCCTCGGCCTCGGCCTCGCCCAGGCCGATCTGGGCCACATCGAGACCGTGCCGCGCGGCTCGCTGCCGTACGGCGAACTCCTCGACACCCCCGCCGGACTGCCCGGCGGTGTGGCCGAGATCGTTCGCTCCGACCTGCTGGCCGAAGACGGACTGGACCCCCGGCACCGGGAGGTGGCCCGCCGCCTCGGCTTCGCCGCCAGCTACGCGCTCCCGCTGTCCACGGAGGCGGCCGGCCGGCTCGGCGCCGCGGTGTGGCTGTACGACGAACCGGCCGAGCCGGTGGAGCGCCAGCGTCACCTCGTCGGCCTCTACGCCCGCTACGCCACCGAGCACCTCGCCCGGCTGGTGGAGGTCGAGCGCACCCGCGCGTCCATGGCGACCATGTCGGAGGAGCTGCTGCCGTCCCGGCTCCCCCGCGTCCCCGGCGT
Source organism: Streptomyces sp. NPDC048600 (assembly GCF_055587025.1). NCBI lineage: Bacteria > Bacillati > Actinomycetota > Actinomycetes > Kitasatosporales > Streptomycetaceae > Streptomyces > Streptomyces sp. NPDC048600. Next base: position 112,166 of record NZ_JBVJGZ010000028.1, read on the forward strand.
CCAGCTCGCCGCCCGGCACCGCACCGGCCCGCGCGGCGGCGGCGACTGGTACGACGCCCTGCCGCTGCCCGACGCGGCCCTCGGCCTCGCCGTCGGCTCGGTCACCGGGTCCGGGCCGAGCGCGGTCGCCGCCATGGGCCGGCTGCGCGCCTCGCTGCGGGCGTACGCCGTGATGGAGGGCGAGGACCCGGTCGCCGTCCTGTCCGACCTGGAGCTGCTGCTGCGGCTGACCGAGCCCGCGCGCTCCGCGACCGCCCTGTTCGCCTACTGCGAACCCGCCGGGCGCAAACTCACCCTCGCCGGGGCCGGGCACTGCCCGCCGCTGCTGGTCGGGGAGCGCCGCACCGAGTTCGCGGAGACCTCCGTCTCGGCCCCGCTGGGCATGCTGGCCTGCTGGGAGGCGCCGAGCGTGGAGATCCACGCCGATGCGGGAGAGACGGTTCTGCTGTACACCGACGGGCTGCTGCACCGCACCGGCGACCCGATCGACCGCGCCTTCGCCCGGCTGCACGCGGCCGCGTCCGGCGCGCCCAGGGCGCTGCGCCGCGACCCCGAGGCGCTCGCCGACCATGTGCTGCGCACCCTGCTGCCGGACGGCGCGGACACCGCGGACAGCGAGGAGGACGTGGTCCTGCTGGCGGCGCGCTTCGAGTGACCCGCCCGCGCCTGTGCGTAACAGGCACTTCGGCCCTGGGCCCCCTTCTCCGTACGACCGTACGATGGACGGGGTCCAGTGCCGTATCAAGGAGGATGACCGTGGCCGAAGAGCTTCCGGAGACCCTGGAAAACTCTGAGGAAGAGCCGATCAAGCAGCGGAAGAACGGCCTGTACCCGGGCGTCTCCGACGAGCTGGCCGAGAACATGAAGAGCGGCTGGGCGGACACCGAGCTGCGGGACCTGGCGCCGATCGCGCAGGCGGCCGAGACCGCCGCCCGCCGCGCCGCGCTGTCCGCGCGCTTCCCCGGCGAGCGTCTGGTGATCCCCGCGGGCAACCTGAAGACCCGCTCGAACGACACCGAGTACGCCTTCCGCGCGTCCGTCGAGTACGCGTACCTCACCGGCAACCAGACCGAGGACGGCGTCCTGGTCCTGGAGCCGGCCGCGGACGGCCACCGGGCGACGATCTACCTGCTGCCCCGCTCCGACCGGGAGAACGGCGAGTTCTGGCTGTCCGGCCAGGGCGAGCTGTGGGTCGGCCGCCGGCACTCGCTGACCGAGGCGGAGAAGCTGTACGGCATCCCCGCGTCGGACGTGCGCGAGCTCGCCGGCAGCCTGCGCGAGGCGACCGGCCCGGTGCGGGTCGTGCGCGGCCACGACACCGGCATCGAGGCGGCCCTGACCGACAAGGTCACCGCCGAGCGCGACGAGGAGCTGCGCACCTTCCTGTCGGAGGCGCGGCTGGTCAAGGACGAGTTCGAGATCGGCGAGCTGCAGAAGGCCGTCGACTCGACCGTCCGCGGCTTCGAGGACGTGGTGAAGGTCCTCGACAAGGCCGAGGCCACCTCCGAGCGGTACATCGAGGGCACGTTCTTCCTGCGCGCCCGGGTCGAGGGCAACGACGTCGGCTACGGCTCCATCTGCGCCGCCGGCCCGCACGCCTGCACCCTGCACTGGGTGCGCAACGACGGCCCCGTGCGCTCCGGCGACCTGCTGCTGCTCGACGCGGGTGTCGAGACGCACACGTACTACACCGCCGACGTCACCCGGACGCTGCCGGTCAACGGGCGCTACACGGAGATCCAGAAGAAGATCTACGACGCCGTCTACGAGGCCCAGGAGGCGGGCATCGCGGCGGTGAAGCCGGGCGGCAAGTACCGCGACTTCCATGACGCGGCCCAGCGTGTGCTGACCGAGAAGCTCGTGGAGTGGGGCCTCGTCGAGGGGCCGGTCGAGCGGGTGCTGGAGCTCGGGCTCCAGCGGCGCTGGACGCTCCACGGCACCGGTCACATGCTCGGCATGGACGTGCACGACTGCGCGGCCGCGCGGGTCGAGACGTATGTCGACGGCACGCTGGAGCCGGGCATGTGCCTGACGGTGGAGCCGGGTCTGTACTTCCAGGCCGACGACCTCACCGTGCCCGAGGAGTACCGGGGCATCGGTGTGCGGATCGAGGACGACATCCTGGTGACCGAGGACGGGAACCGGAACCTGTCCGACGGTCTGCCGCGGCGCTCCGACGAGGTCGAGGCCTGGATGGCGGGGCTGAAGCAGGGCTGAGCCGAGGTGCTCGCCGGAGCCTTGGAGCGCTAAGGGCCTGTCGGCCCTACAGCGCGTCCAGGAACAGGGCGCCCGCCAGCAGGCCCGCGCTGCCTCTCGGGCTCCAGGCCCGGGCGCGCAGGTCCGTGTCCAGAGCGGCCAGGGCCGCCCCGCCCTCCGGTGCCGCCGAGCCGCCCGCGTCGAGTACGGCGCGGGCGGCCGCCTGTATGTGGCGCAGGCCGGCCGGGCCCGCCGTGTGCAGCAGTTCGGTGTCCTGGAGGGTGGACATCACCGTCAGCAGGGCGTCCAGCCGGGCCCCGGTCTCGGCGGCACCGGCCTCCCGCGCGCCGGTGAGCGCGGTCAACGCCCTTCTCACATGCGGGAATCCGGCACGGGCCTCGCCCCGCGCCCCGGCCGCGCCGTACCTCGCCGACACGGTCGAGCCGCGCGAGGGGCGCCTCGGGGCGCCGCGGTCGGGGTGCGCGGCGATCCGTCCGGCCGTGGCCGCGACCTCGGCGGCGGGGGCTCCGGGCCGCAGCGCCGCGGCGGAGACCAGCAGGCCCAGGGCCCACAGGGCGCCCCGGTGACCGCCGCCCGCGAGGCGTACCGCGTGCTCGGCGCAGCGGCCGATGGCGCCGAGTTCGGCGCGCAGGGCGGGGGTGGGCTCGCCCGTACGGCGGGCCGCCGCGGCCATCGCAGTGAGGCCCGGGGCGAGCGCCAGGGCCGTCCAGCGCAGCGTGCCGTGGTCCCGGCCCGGGCCGGACGCGCCGAGGTCGCGCGGGTCCGGGAGGCCGGGTTTGGGCGCCAGGGCCAGCTGGCCGGTGAGCGCGGCCACGGCGGTGCGGGCGAGGAACTCGTCCGGGGAGCGGTGCGCGGGTGCCGTCATGGCCGGGACGGTAGGCGGCGCGACCATCAGGGAGTCGGGACACGGCTGTGCGCGGGCTGTGAATCCGGGCGGTCAGCAGCCTGGGCGTCAGGACGCCGTGACCAGTGGCGCGTTCTCACGCCACTTGAGCATCTTGTCGAAGCTCACCACCGCGCCGCTGCGGTCCGGCTTGTTGTCGATGTGGACGTGGTCGGCGAGTTCCTCGATGAGACACAGGCCCCGGCCGTGCTCGGCGTCGTGGCGGGCGGGGCGGGCGGCGGGGGAGCCGGTGAAGCCCGGGCCCGAGTCGGCCACCTCGATACGGCACTTCTCCCCGTCGAGGTAGGCGGTGACCCTGTAGGCCTCCGAGGAACCTCCCCCCGGACGGGTTCCGCCGTGCTCGACCGCGTTGGCGCACGCCTCGGTGAGGGCGACCGACAAGTCGTAGGAGATGTCCGGGTCCACGCCCGCTGTCTCCATCGTGCCGAGCAGTAGGCGCCGCGCGAGCGGAACGCTCGCAGCCTCGCACCGCAGATGGAGTGACCACCAGATGCTCATGCTCCAGCCTCCTGGCCGCGGCTCGACATACCGATACCTATTGCCACGAGTGCCCCGACGTAAGCGTTCAATCAGCGTGATGCCGCCCATATGGGGGATGTGCCTCGCGTGCCATTCGGTGTATGTGAGGCCGGATACGACCTATGGCATCTTGCGGACCTGCCGTACGCCGGGCGTCGGCCCGGTGCGATGATGAGCCCGCCATGTCTGCCCCCCACCCACGCACGACGCCCTCCGGAGCCGGGCTCCGGATTCTGCGGGCCGCGGTGTTCGCCGCGGTCTGTGTCGTGCTGTCCGGGGCCGGGCACGCCCTGGCGTCCTGTGCCACGGTGCCGTTGTGGGCGCTCGGCGCGGGTTTCCTGGCCGTGCTCGCGGTGGCGGTACCGCTCGCCGGGCACACCCGCTCGCTGCCCGGGATCGTCGCCCTGATGGCGGCCGGACAGACCGTACTGCACACGCTGTTCGGGCTGGGGCAGCACGGCACGGAGTCCATGACCCAGGCCACGAGCGACGCGGCCGTGGTCGAGCGGGCCGCGCGCCTGCTGTGCGGAACGACCGCCGCGGCGCTCAGCCCGGCCCAGGCGCACCGGATCCTCACCGACGCGCGGCTGCTGCCGTCCGGCGGCGCGGGACCCGGCGGCACGGCCGGAGCGCACCCCGCGCACGACCCGGCGGAGGCGCTGTCCACCGCGGCCGCTTCATCCGCGTCCGCTTCCTCCGCGTCCCTGCTGCCTTCGCTGCCGATGCTCCTCGGGCACACCCTCGCGGCACTGGCCGTCGGCTGGCTGCTGCGCCACGGCGACCTGGCCCTGCTGCGGCTCGCCCGCCTGTCCGCGCACGGGGTCGCCGAGGGGGCTCTCGTCCGGTCCCTGCGCGGGGCGTTCGCGCTGGTGCGCGCCCTGTGTGCGGGCCTTCCGTGCGTCTCGGTCACCCTGCCGCGTCCCCCGCGCACGGCGCTGCTCGCGCCCGACGAACCGGGGACGACCGCACTCCAGCACTCGGTGATCCGGCGCGGCCCGCCTGCCGCCGCGCTCGCTCTCGCCGCCTGACGCGACCGCACCTTCCGGGGGCATGACCGGCCTTGCCAAGCCTTGCCGTGCTGATCCGGCTCTTGGCGATCCCGGTGACTCTCGTGGTCCCGGTGACCCTCGTGGTTCCGGTGATCCCCGGTCATCCGGTTCCCGGTGATCCCTGGTGATCCCGTCCCTGGTGACCCGGTGACGGTCGTCGTCGAGCGGCACGCGTCCGCGCGCCTCGCTCCCCCGCCCGCCGTGACGTTCTCCCAGGAGAACCCCCGCGGTGTGTGGCACGGCTCTCCCGTGACCCGGAGTCACCTGTGCGCGCCCCTGTCCCTCTTCCTCACCGGACCACCGGTTCTCACCCGAAGTGGAGTGCTTCCTCTCATGCAGGTTTCCCGAATCGCCGCCGCCGCTGCCGTCGCCGGCACGACCGTCCTCGTCCTGGCCTCGCCCGCGCTGGCGCATGTGAGCGTCCAGCCCGAGGGCAAGGCTGCCAAGGGCGGCTACGCGGTCGTCGACTTCAAGGTGCCCAACGAGCGTGACGACGCCTCGACCGTCAAGCTCGAGGTCAACTTCCCGGCCGAGCACCCGCTCGCCTCGGTGATGCCGGAGCCGGTCCCGGGCTGGGACGCGAAGGTCACCAAGTCCAAGCTGGACAAGCCGCTGAACCTGCACGGCCGCCAGATCACCGAGGTCGTCAGCAAGGTCACCTGGACCGCCGCCAAGGGCGGCGGCGTCAAGCCCGGCTTCTTCCAGAAGTTCCCGGTGAACGTCGGTGCCCTGCCCGAGGACGCGGACGAACTGGTCTTCAAGGCGATCCAGACGTACTCGAGCGGCGAGGTCGTGCGCTGGATCGAGGTCCAGCAGGGCGACGAGGAGCCGGAGAACCCGGCGCCGGTCCTCGCCCTGTCCGCCGCCGAGGAGGACGGCCACCACGGCGCGGGCGCCGACGACAAGGCTTCCGCCGAGCCCTCGGCCGGCACGGACCAGGCCGCCGCGCACACCTCGGCCGCCGCCGGGGAGGCCTCGCAGGACAGCACCGACACCACCGCCCGGGTCCTCGGCGTCGTGGGCATCGTCGTCGGCGTGGCCGGCGTCGCCTACGGTGTCCTGGCCGGACGCCGCCGCTCCGCCTGACCCGCCCTCCGCCCTGCGGGTGGGCACACCGCCCGCCCGCCGGCCGGACACCGAACCTCGGTGGGGGGGGGGGGGGGGGGGGAGAAAAAAAGAAAAAAAAAAAAAAAAACCGAACAAAAACACCCCACCGCCCCAACAACAAAGAAAAAACAAACAAAGAGACACACCCCCCCCCCCCCCCCCCTCCCCCCCCCCCCCCCCCCCCCCCCCCCCCCCCCGCGACCGGACGACCGCGGCGGCCGGTCCGACCCTGCTCTCCGTACTCGACTGCGTCCGTACTCGTCTATCAAAAGCACGGGCGTGGCGTGGGGTGGCGAAGTCTGGCGTTTTG
>NZ_JBVJGZ010000029.1:0-81775 GCF_055587025.1 Streptomyces sp. NPDC048600
CAGGGCCCGTTCCCGCTCCACCAGCAGCGGCATCGCCTCCGACGCCGTCACCAGCTCCCGCAACGGATGCGCGGACAGCGCCGCGTCCACCTCGGGCGTCAGGGCCGCCGCCAGCCGGGAGGCCGCCGGGCGGTTCTCGTCGCGCAGGGCTCCGGCGGCGCCGAGCAACGCCTCGCGCACACCGTCGGCCCTGGGGGCGTCGACGGCGGCGCGCTCGTGCAGGCGCGCCCCCTCCTCCAGCACGAGGCCGGTGTCGATGCCCGCCGGGATCTTGATCCGCGCGTGGTGCCGCCAGGTGGCGACCGGATCGCTCCAGGCCTCCACCGTGAACGTCCACGCGCCGGGCCGGTCCGCGACGACGGTGGCGCCCCAGCGGTCGGTACCGGGAGCGAGTTCACGCAGAGGAGTGAACGCGCCGGTCCGGCCGTCCGGACCGGTGAGCACGACATTGGCCGAAACGGCGTCATGTCCTTCGCGGAAAACCGTCGCTGAGACCTCGAAGGCCTCACCGGTCACGGCCTTCGCGGGCCGGCGGCCCTGCTGCACGACCGGCCGGACGTCGAGGACGGGGATGCGTCCGACGGACGTGGCGGCGCCTGTGGGTGCCGCCGGGGCCGGCGGGTGTCCCGGTGCGGGTGGTTCCGGGACCTTCGGGCTCGCGGGGGCGCGTGCGGCCCGCGGGCGTACGGGGGTCGGTTCGGTACTGGGCGTCGGGAGTGCCGACGTGTGGTGCTTGGCGGGCATCACCGCTCCTGTCCGCGTCAACGTGGGTGGGCGGATGGCTGGGGGAGTGGGTCCTGCGGGTGTACCTGCTGGTGTCCCTGCGACGGAACCGGTGAGGTGTACCGCAGGAGCCTTCCCACCCTATTCGGGTGGGCAATCCGGCACTTTGTTAACTACTCACGCGTATGTCTGCGCACAAGTCCGGCCCCGTTCCGGATGAACGGGGCCGGTCCCATGTGTCCGCCGCTACCGGCGCGGAAGGCGCAGAATTTTGTTCGGCGAGCCGGGTCCCCCTCCGGACACCCTGCCGGAAGCCACCCCGTCGGCCAGAGCCTTCGCGGCCGAAGCGGGTGAGGCTTTCGGATGTCCGGAAAGGAACACCGCCGCTGTCCCGGCCGCATGTGACGCGGCCGTGGACGTACCGGAGAAAGTCACCCGCCCAGTGTCGTCGCTGCGCCGCGCGGACGTGATCGACACGCCGGGCGCGAACAGGTGGGGGCGTGGACCGTAGTTCGAGCGGACGGCCCGGGGGATGGAATCGGCCAAATCGGCGGAAGAGGTCATGGGCGAGAGGTCCAGCGAGGTCGGCACCGGCGCCGGTACCGTCGTACGGAACGTTGGGACGCACTTCGCCGTGCGGGCCCATTCACAACGCGCCGAGGTGGAATGTGAAGGCGATCCGTCGATTCACCGTCCGTCCCGTTCTCCCCGAACCCCTCCGCCCCCTGAGCGATCTGGCCCGCAATCTGCGCTGGTCCTGGCACGCCGAGACCCGTGAGCTGTTCCAGTCGGTGGACCCCGAGCGGTGGGCCGCTTCTGACGGCGACCCCGTGCGGCTGCTCGGCGGGGTGCCGCCGCGGCGGCTGGCCGAGCTCGCCCAGGACCGCCGGTTCCTGCGCCGTCTGAGAGCGGCCGTCGACGAACTGGGCGACTACGTCCGCGGCGACCGCTGGTACCAGGCGCAGCCCGCCGGACTGCCCGCCGCCGTCGCCTACTTCTCACCCGAGTTCGGGATCACGGCCGCCCTGCCGCAGTACTCCGGCGGGCTGGGCATCCTGGCCGGCGACCATCTGAAGGCGGCCAGCGACCTCGGTCTGCCGCTGATCGGGGTCGGCCTGCTCTACCGGCACGGCTACTTCCGCCAGACCCTCTCCCGCGACGGCTGGCAGCAGGAGCACTACCCGGTCCTCGACCCCAACGAGCTCCCGCTCGCCCTGCTGGAGGAGCCCGACGGCACCCCCGCGCAGCTCTCCCTGGCCCTGCCCGGCGGCCGCGCGCTGCACGCCCGGATCTGGCTCGCACAGGTCGGCCGCATCCCTTTGCTGCTGCTCGACTCCGACGTGGAGGAGAACGACCTCGGCGAACGGGGCGTCACCGACCGGCTCTACGGCGGCGGCAGCGAGCACCGGCTGCTCCAGGAGATGCTCCTCGGCATAGGAGGAGTCCGGGCCGTGCGCACGTACTGCCGGCTCACCGGGCACGCCGAGCCGGAGGTGTTCCACACCAACGAGGGGCACGCCGGGTTCCTCGGTCTGGAGCGCATCGCCGAACTCTGCGACCGGGGGCTGGACTTCGACTCCGCCCTGGAGGCCGCGCGGGCCGGCACGGTCTTCACCACGCACACACCCGTGCCGGCGGGCATCGACCGCTTCGACCGGGAGCTGGTCGCCCGGCACTTCGGCCCCGACGCCGAACTCCCCCGCATCGACGTCGAGCGCGTCCTGCGCCTCGGCATGGAGACCTATCCGGGCGGCGAGCCGAACCTGTTCAACATGGCCGTGATGGGCCTGCGTCTGGCCCAGCGCGCCAACGGCGTCTCCCTGCTGCACGGCAACGTCAGCCGGGAGATGTTCTCCGGCCTGTGGCCCGGCTTCGACGCCGACGAGGTGCCCATCACCTCCGTCACCAACGGTGTGCACGCCCCGACCTGGGTCGCCCCCGAGGTGCTGCGGCTCGGCGCCCGCAAGGCCGGTGCCCAGCGCACCGAGGACGCGCTCGCCGTAGGCGACATGGACCGCTGGGACGCCGTCACCGACGCCTCCGACCAGGACGTCTGGGAGCTGCGCCGCTCCCTGCGCGAACAGCTCGTCACCGAGGTGCGCTCCCGGCTGCGGGCGTCCTGGCGGCAGCGCGGCGCGGGCACGGCTGAGCTGGGCTGGATCGACCAGGTCCTCGACCCGGACGTCCTCACCATCGGCTTCGCCCGCCGCGTCCCGTCGTACAAACGCCTCACGCTGATGCTGCGGGACCGCGACCGGCTGATGGATCTGCTGCTGCACCCCGAGCGGCCGGTGCAGATCGTCGTCGCGGGCAAGGCGCATCCGGCGGACGACGGCGGCAAGCGGCTGATCCAGGAGCTGGTCCGGTTCGCCGACGACCCGAGGGTGCGGCACCGCATCGTCTTCCTGCCCGACTACGGCATGGCGATGGCGCAGAAGCTCTACCCCGGCTGCGACATCTGGCTGAACAACCCGCTGCGCCCGCTTGAGGCCTGCGGCACCAGCGGGATGAAGGCCGCCCTCAACGGCTGTCTCAACCTCTCGGTCCTGGACGGCTGGTGGGACGAGTGGTTCCAGCCCGACTTCGGCTGGGCGATCCCCACCGCGGACGGCGCCGGGACCGACGTGGACCACCGCGACGACATCGAGGCCGCCGCCCTCTACGACCTGCTGGAGCAGCGCGTCACCCCGCGCTTCTACGAGCGCGGCCGCGGCGGGCTGCCCGAGCGCTGGATCGAGATGGTCCGCCAGACCCTCACCCTGCTCGGCCCGAAGGTGCTGGCCGGCCGGATGGTCCGGGAGTACGTGGAGCGGCTGTACGCCCCGGCCGCCCACGCCCACCGCGCGATGGACCCCGACTCGGCCCGTGAACTGGCCTCCTGGAAGGCCCGGTTGCGCGCCTCCTGGCACGCGGTGGCGGTCGACCACGTGGAGACCTCCACGTCCGTGACGACCGCCGAGCTGGGCTCCACCCTCACCCTCAGGGTGCGGCTGCGGCTCGGCGACCTCGGTCCGGACGACGTCGAGGTGCAGGCCGTCTCGGGCCGGGTGGACGCCGAGGACCGTCTCACGGACGCCTCGGCGGTGCCCCTCAAGCCGGCCGGCGGCCCGGACCTGGAGGGCAACTGGTGCTACGAGGGCCCGCTCGCCCTCGACCGCACCGGTCCGTTCGGCTACACGGTCCGCATCCTGCCGTCCCACCGGCTGCTGGCATCGAGCGCGGAACCGGGCCTGATGGCCACGCCGTCGGAGGACGTGGTGGAGGGTGCGGGGGTACTGCTGAGGTGACGCTCCCGGCTCACGTCCCCTGCTCGGACTCCGAGCACAGCGCGCGCAGCACCTTTCCGCACCTGCGGGCGTAGGCGTGCTGGAGTCCTCGTGCGGCGGGACCGCCCGCGCGGGAGTACCACTTGGCCGGCCGACTGAAGGCGGACACCGTGAGCCACACGGTGCCGTCGCCGGTCCGGTCGACCACGAAGGACTCCTCGCCGCACTCGGGGTGACCGTGCAGCGTCCCGTAGGCCCAGCCGGCGCGGCGGGGCTCGTCGACGGTCCACACCACGCGGCAGGGCGCCTTGATCACACCGGCGAGGGTGATGGTCACGTCACCGCCCTCGACAGCGCGCTCGGCGTCGGCCTGTACGCCGACACCGAGCGCCTTGTGCATCTCCCAGGTGCGGACCGCCTCCGCGGCCCGCCGGAACACCGCCTCGCCCTCCCCGATCCGGGTTCGGACGTGCAGCGGATGGAAGCCGGGCGGGCAGTAGCCGTCACGACGCGTCGCGCCGACCTCGTCATAGGTGAAGGACATGCCGCCCTAGCCTAGAGCGGGGGCGGCCGACGCCGACAGCCGCCCACGCCCTCGGCGGGGTCAGCTGACGTTGACCGCCGCCCAGGCCGCCGCCACCGTGGAGTACTCCGTGCTGGAGGACCCGTACAGGGCGGAGGCCGCGCTCAGGGTCGCCGTGCGGGCGCCCTTGTAGTTGGTCGTCGACGTCATGTAGGTCGTCAGGGCCTTGTACCAGATCGCCGCGGCCTTGGAGCGCCCGATCCCGGTGACCGTGGAGCCGTTGTACGTCGGCGAGCTGTAGGTCACGCCGTTGACCGTCTTCGTTCCGCTGCCCTCGCTGAGCAGGTAGAAGAAGTGGTTGGCCGGGCCGGAGGAGTAGTGCACGTCGAGGCCGCCCAGCGACGAGGACCAGTAGTCGGCCGAGGAGCCGTCCTTGCTGGGCTTGTCCATGTAGCGCAGCGGCGTGCCGTCGCCGTTGATGTCGATCTTCTCGCCGATGAGGTAGTCGCCCTGGTCGGAGGAGTTCGCGGCGTAGAACTCCACGGCGGTGCCGAAGATGTCGGAGGTCGCCTCGTTCAACCCACCGGACTCACCGCTGTAGTTGAGGCCGGCGGTGTTGGAGGTGACGCCGTGGGTCATCTCGTGGCCGGCCACGTCGATGGAGGTGAGCGGCTTGAGGTTGCCCGTGCCGTCGCCGTAGGTCATGCAGAAGCAGCTGTCCGACCAGAAGGCGTTGACGTAGGCGTTGCCGTAGTGGACCCGGGAGTAGGCCGCGACGCCGTTGTTCTTGATGCCGTTGCGGCCGAAGGAGTTCTTGTAGAAGTCCCAGGTGACCTGGGCGCCGTAGGCGGCGTCGACGGCCGCGGTCTGGCTGGTGGAGGAGCTGGACGCGGTGCCGGTGCCCCAGGTGTCGTCCGCGTCGGTGAACAGCGTGCCGGCCGAGGAGGACGTGGAGCGGGCCTTGTTGTACGTCTTGTGGCCGCCGCGCGAGGCGTCGGTGAGCTGGTACGTCGAGCCCGACAGGGACGTGCCGAGGGTGACCGTGCCGGAGTACTGGCTCTTGCCGGTGCCGGTCTCGATGCCCTGGTACTCGTACAGCTTCTTGCCGGTGGCGGCGTCGGTGACGACGTGCAGTTCGTTGGGGGTGCCGTCGTCCTGGAGGCCGCCGACGACGGTCTCGTAGGCGAGGGTCGGCCTGCCCGTCGCGGCCCAGATCACCTTGCGGGGCGCGCCGGAGGCGTCGGCGCGGCTGCCGCCGAGGGCCTTGGCGCGGCCGACCGCCTGCTTCTCGGCGGCCGCCGAGGCGATCTCGGGGGTGAGGTCGGCGACCTCGACGGCGGCCTTGACCGCCTTGGTGACGCCTTCGGTTCTGCCGGCCGCGTCCTCGTGGACGACCAGGTCGCCGCCGAGGACGGGGAGTCCGGCGTAGGTGCGCTCGTAGCGGGTGTGCAGGCTGCCGTCGGCGTCCTTGACGACGTCGCGGACGACCAGCTTCTCCCGGGCGCCGAGGCCTATCGCCACGGCGGTCTCGGCCTTCTCGGCGTCGGCCTCGCGGATGAGCGCGGTGCGGCTCGCGGGGGAGAGCGCGAGCGGCGCGGCGGTGACGGCCGCGCGGCCGGGGTCGGCGGCGGGCTCGGCGGCGGCCTGGCCGCCGGTGAGTGCGGTGGTCAGCAGCGCCCCGGAGGCGACAGCGGTCGCGACGGCAAGGGTGGTGCGCTTGTGACGCGCGTAGCGGGGGGTCACACAGGCTCCTTGGTTCGTGGGGGAGTTGGTGCTTGTGCGGCGGTGGAGGAAGCCTGGCACTCATGGTGCGTACATGTCATGACCCCGGCGCGATCTTGACCTAAAACTTACTGTCCGGTAAACGTTTCCGGAATGTAAACGAACGCCTCCCCGGCCCGGGACGCAGGGCGCCGCCCCGGTGGACGAACCACCGGGGCGGCGAAGGGAGTTGACGCGTTCCGGGCTACGGGAACGTCAGTCCCCAGCTGTTGATGTAGCCGGTGTCGATGGCCGCGTTGTCCTGGACCCGCAGCAGCCAGGTCCCGTTGGCGACCTCGGACGAGGCGTTCACCGTGTACGCGGTGTTGATGTTGTCGGCGCTGCCGCCGGTGCCGTACGCCTTCAGCGTGTAGGCCGTGCCGTCGGGCGCGACCAGCTGCACCTGGAGGTCACCGATGTAGGTGTGCACGATGTTCACCGGGACCTGGAGGTTGCTCGGCGCGTTGCCGGTGCGGCCGGTGACGGTGATCGGCGAGGTGACCGCGGCACCGACGTCCGGGATCGACACGTCGGCCGTGTTCTCGAACGTGGTGCCACCACCGCCGCCACCGGAGCGGGAGCCGACCGCGACGGCCGCCCACGCGTCCTGGACCGCCTTGTACTCGGCGCTGGTGGTGCCGCCGTACAGCTCACTGGCCACCGCGAGGGTGCCGGTACGGGCGCCCGCGTAGTTGGTGTTGGAGCTGAACTTGGTGGTGAGCGCCTTGAACCAGATCTGCTCCGCCTTGGCGCGGCCGATGCCCGTCACCGGAAGGCCGTCCGAGGTGGGCGAGTTGTAGGTGACACCGTTGATCGTCTTGGTGCCGCTGCCCTCGCTCAGCAGGTAGAAGAAGTGGTTCGCCGGACCCGACGAGTAGTGCACGTCGATCGAGCCGATGCCGGAGTACCAGCTGTCCTTGGACGCGCCGTCCTTGCTCGGCTTGTCCATGTAGCGCAGCGGCGTGCCGTCGCCGTTGATGTTGATCTCCTCGCCGATGAGGTAGTCACCGACGTCGGAGGAGTTGTTGGCGTAGAACTCGACCGTCGCGCCGAAGATGTCGGAGGTGGCCTCGTTGAGACCGCCCGACTCGCCGCTGTAGACCAGGCCCGCCGTGGCCGAGGTCAGACCGTGGCTCATCTCGTGCGCGGCCACGTCGATGGAGGTGAGCGGGTTGGCGTTGCCCGACCCGTCGCCGTAGGTCATGCAGAAGCAGCTGTCCGACCAGAACGCGTTGACGTAGTTGTTGCCGTAGTGGACCCGGGAGTACGCGCCGACACCGTCGCCGCGGATACCGCTGCGGCCGTGCACGTTCTTGTAGTAGTCCCAGGTCAGCGCCGCGCCGTAGTGGGCGTCGGCGCCGGCCGACTCCAGGTTCGACGGGGTGCCGTTGCCCCAGACGTCGTCGGGCCCGGAGAACAGCGTTCCGGTGCCGGACGTACCGCGGTTGAGGTTGTACGTCTTGTGCCCGCCGCGCGCCCCGTCGGTGAGGTTGTACGTCGAACCGGACTGGGTCGTGCCGAGCGTCACCGTGCCGCTGTAGACGGTGTTGCCCGTGCCGGTCTCGATGCCCTGCCACTCGTACAGCTTGGCGCCGGAGGTGGCGTCGGTGACGACGTGCAGTTCCTGCGGGGTGCCGTCGTGCTGGAGGCCGCCGACGACGGTCTCGTAGGCGAGGGCCGGCTTGCCGGTCGCGGCCCAGATCACCTTGCGCGGGGCGCGGTTGACGTCGGCGCCCTTGGCGCGCTCGGCCTTCGCGGCGCCCAGCGCCTGCTTCTCGGCGCGCTCCGCGGCGACGGACGGCGTGAGGGAGGCGACCTCGATGGCCGCCCGGGTCGCCTTCACGACGCCCTCGCGCGAGCCGTCCTTCGCGGTCGCGACGATCAGGTCGCCGCCGAGGACGGGCAGGCCGGCGTAGGTGCGCTCGTAGCGGGTGTGCACCGTGCCGTCGCGGTCCTGGACCACGTCACGGACGACCAGCTTCTCCTTGGCACCGAGGCCCAGGCCACGGGCGGTGTCCGCCTTGCCGGCGTTCGCCTCGCTCAGCAGCTCGGCGCGCGCGGCCGGGCTGAGCTTGGCCGGAAGGGCGCCGGGGTTCACCTTGCCGGCGGCCGGGCGGGCCGTCTGCGGCGCCGCGGAGGCGGCACCCGCCTGGACGGCGGCGGCCAGAAGCGCGGAGACGCCGACGAGGGCGACGGCCGCGGCCTTGCGGGTGTGGGAGGTGCGTCTGTGGGAGGAACTGCTTCTCAACACTGACTCCTTCTGCGGGCCGCGGGTCGCGCGGCCAGGGGAGACCGGATGGCGGGTGGGCCCTCCGGGCAGAACGGGGTGGTGCGTGAAACCACGTGCGTGAAGAGCAGTGACCGGCCCCCCAGCGTGCGTTCGGCTGACTGTGGGGTTGCTGTGGGGTGGCCGTGGGAAGAGTGGCAGGAGATCGCGTCACCTGTCAGGAGCGCGTCAAGAGATTGGCCGGAAATCGTTCGTTGACCGGAGGTTCGCGTTCGATATGCGGACTATTCACCTGACTTGAAGGCGCCGTCGCCGACGGCCCCGGCGGACGCCTCCGCGGCGCCCGGTTCCCCGTGCCAGGTCCGCCACAGCCGCGCGTACGGCCCGTCCGCCGCCACCAGCTCCTCGTGCGTGCCGAGTTCGGCGATCCGGCCGTCCTCCATCACCGCCACCCGGTCCGCGTCGTGCGCGGTGTGCAGCCGGTGCGCGACCGCGATGACCGTACGACCGTGCAGTACGGCCGCCAGGGCGCGTTCGGCGTGCCGGGCGGTCGCCGGGTCCAGCAGGGCCGTGGCCTCGTCCAGGATCAGCGTGTGCGGGTCGGCCAGCACGACCCGGGCGAGGGCGAGCTGCTGGGCCCGCGGGCCGTCCACCCGCATGCCGGAATCGCCCACCTCGGCGTCCAGTCCGCCGCACTCGCGCACCCAGGCATCGGCGCCGACCGTGGCCAGAGCCCGCCACAGCGGGCCGTCCTCCGCGTCCGGCGCGGCGATCCGCAGATTGTCCCGAATCGTACCCAGGAAGACATGGTGATCCTGGGTCACCAGCACCACCTGCCGCCGCAACTGCTCGGGGTCCAGGGCCGCCACCGGCACCCCGCCGACCGTCACCGACCCCTCGGTCGGCGCGTCCACCCCCGCCAGCAGCCGGCTCAGCGTCGTCTTGCCCGCCCCCGACGGGCCCACCATCGCGAGCCGCTCGCCCGGGCGGATCGTCAGATCCACCCCGCGCAGGACCTCCTCGCCGCGGCCGTAGGAGAACCGCACCCCGGAGACGTCGATACGGTCGTCCTCGGGGGCCGCCGCCGACGCCTCGGCCGTACGCGGCGCCCCGGCCAGGCCCTCGACGCGGGCGAACGACGCGCCGCTGCTCTGCAGTTGCTCGACCCGCATCAGGATCTCGTCGAGCGGCGCGCTGAACTGCTGGAGATACACGGCCGCCGCCACGACCGAGCCCAGGCTCAGCATCCCGTGCGTGAGCAGCACACCGCCGATCAGCAGCACGCCGGCGACCGGGAGGACGTAGGACACCTCCACCACCGGGAAGAACACCGTGCGCAGCCACAGCGTGTGGAAGCGGCGGCGCCGGGACTCCGCGAGCGCCTCCCGGCTCGCCGTGATCCGCCGCCGCTGGAGGCGGAACGCCTCCACCGTGCGGGCCCCGGCCGCGGTGGCCGCGAGGATCTCGGCGACCTCGGAACCGGCCGCGCCCTCGGCGAGATAGCCGTCCCGGGCCCGGCGCAGGTACCAGCGCAGCACCAGCCACACCGGGAGGAGTCCGAACACGCCCACCGCGCCGAGCAGCGGGTCGACGGCGAACGTCGCGCCGAGCAGGAAGAGGGCCTGGACGAGGTTGATCAGCAGGTCGGGGCCCGCGTCGCGCAGGGTGGTGCCGACCGCGGTCACGTCCGCCGTGCCGCGGGCCGTCAGATCGCCGGTGCCCGCGCGTTCCACCGCGGAGGCAGGCAGGGCGAGGGCCCGGTCCACGAACTCCTCGCGCACCCGTGCGAGGGTCCGCTCCCCGAAGCGGTGGCCCACGTAACGGGCCCAGCGGGCGAGCAGCAGCTGGGCCACCGAGCAGGCCACGATGGCGAGGGCGAGGCGGTCCACCGCGCCGGTCCCGGAGCCGGCCCGGACCTCGTCGATGATCCGGCCCAGCAGCCAGGGGCCGGCCAGGCCCGCGGCGGCCGCGGCGGCGTTGAGGGCGACGACGACCGTGAAGGCCCGGGTGTCGGCCCGGATCAGCCGCAGTGAGGCGCGGCGGACCTCGGCGGGTTCGGCGACGGGCAGTGGCGCCCGGCTCATCGCACGGCCTCCTCGGTGGCGGTGGTCTCCTCGGTGCTCTCCTCCGTGGTCTCCTCGGTGGCGTCGCGGGACACCAGGGCCCGGTAGCCCGGTTCGTCGGCGAGCAGCCGGGCGTGGGTGCCGCTCGCCGCGACCTTGCCGTCGACGAGGTAGTGGACGGTGTCCGCCCGGTCCAGGACCAGGGGGGAGGTCGTGGTCACCACGGTGGTGCGGCCTGCGCGGCCGGTGCGGAGGCGGTCGGCGACCTGGGCTTCCGTGTGGGCGTCCAGGGCGGAGGTGGGTTCCACGGCGATGAGGACCTCCGGGTCGTGGAGGAGGGCCCGGGACAGGCGGACGCGTTGGCGTTGGCCGCCGGAGAGGTTGGTGGCCTGGGCGTCGATCGGTGAGTCGAGGCCGGCGGGGAGGGCGTGGAGGATGTCCTCGGCGGCGGCGATGCGCAAGGTCCTCCGGAGGTGCGCGTCCTGGGGTGCCTCTTGCTGTGGGTTCGCGGCTGACCGTGCGTCGTGGCTTGTCGCGCAGTTCCCCGCGTCCCTTGAGGGCGGTGTTGCGCCCTGCGGCGGAGCCGCTGATCGGTGCAGTCCCGCGTCCCTTGAGGGCGGTGTCCGGCCGTCGATCACGTCCCTCAGCGGGCCCGCGAACAGGTCTGCGTCCGGGGTGGCCAGGAGGATTCTGGATCTGATCTGGGCGAGGGGGATGTCGGAGAGGCGGGTGTCGCCCCAGGTGGCCGCGGAGGGCTCGTAGCGTGCGAGGCGGTCGGTGACGGCCGCGGCGTCCGCGGGGTGTTCCGCCGCGAGGGCGGTGAGGCGGCCGGGGCGTACCCGGACACCGGAGTCGGGGTCGTGCAGTACGGAGGGTTCCGCGGGCGCCGGCGTCGTGCCGGTGTCGGGATCGGGCTCCAGACGCAGCAGCCGTACGACGCGCCGGGCGGCCACCACACCGCGTCCGAGCTGGTAGCCGCACTCCAGGAGGAACGCCACGGGGCGCACCAGCACCGCCACATAGCCGTACACGGCGACCAGTTCGCCGACGGTGATGGTGCCCTGGGCGGCCAGCCGGGCGGCGAGCCAGGTCACCACGGCCAGGAACAGCGTCGGCAGCCCGATGCCCAGCGCCTGCATCCAGCTGGTCACGGCCCCCACCCGGTAGCCCTGCTCGCGCAGCCGGGCCGAATCCGCGCGGAAGGCCTGCGCGAACAGCTCCTTGCCGCCCAGGCCGTTGAGCACGCGCAGCCCGCCCGCGAGGTCGCCGATCCGGGCGGTGAGCACACCCTGCCGTTCCCGGTACTCCGTCTCGGTGCCCTGGAGCCGGCCCATCAGCGGACCGACGAGCACCACGAGGACCGGCACGCCGAGCAGCACCACCGCCGCGAGCTGCCCGGACACCGACAGCAGCAGCCCGGCGACGACGCCGTAGGCGACCACCGCGCCGAACCCGGGCCCGACCACGGTGAGGGAGCCGCTGATCTGCGCCACATCACCGACGCCGATCGTCATGACCTCGCCGGTCCCGATCCGGCGGGGCAGCGCGGCACCGAGCCGCACCGCGTGCCCGACGACGACCTTCACCGTGCGGAAGTTGGCGTCCATCCGCACCCGGGTCATCGTGCGGTGCCGCATGATGCCGATCCAGGCGTTGAACGCCCCGGCCGCCACCAGCGCGCCCGTCCACACGGCCAGCGCGCCCAGGTCGCCCGGGACCAGTCCCTCGTCGACGGCCCGGGCCATCAGATACGGCGTCGCCGACAGCAGCACCATCCAGGCACTGCCCAGCACCGCCCCGGCCACCGACCGGCCCGGCTGGCGCAGCACCAGCCACCACAGATACCGCCAGCCGCCGCGCCGGTCGGGCGTGCCGGGGTCCTCGTACGCGTCGATCACCGGCCGTCGCCTCATGCGAGACTGTCCCGCCATGCCCGGTGCAGGTCCGCGAACCGGCCCGTGCCGTCGACGAGTTCGGCGGGGGTGCCGTCCTCGACGACGCGGCCGTGCTCCATCACCAGCACCCGGTCGGCGATCTCGACCGTGGACAGCCGGTGCGCGATCACCACCGCGGTACGGCCCTTGAGCACGGTCGTCATCGCCCGCTGCACCGCGCGCTCGCCCGGGATGTCCAGCGAGCTGGTCGCCTCGTCCAGGATCAGCACCGCCGGATCGGCCAGCAGCGCCCGCGCGAACGAGATGAGCTGGCGCTGTCCCGCGGAGACTCGGCCGCCCCGCTTGCGTACGTCGGTGTCGTAGCCGTCGGGCAGGGCGGTGATGAAATCGTGCGCGCCGATCGCCTTCGCGGCCCGCTCGATCTCCTCGCGGGTGGCGTCGGGGCGGCCGATGGCGATGTTCTCGGCGACCGTGCCGGAGAACAGGAACGCCTCCTGGGTCACCATCACCACCCCGCGCCGCAGTTCGGACACGGCCAGCTCGCGCAGGTCGACGCCGTCCAGCAGCACCTGGCCCTCGGTCGGGTCGTAGAACCGGGCGAGCAGCTTGGCCAGCGTGGACTTGCCCGCGCCGGTCGAGCCGACCACGGCGACCGTCTGCCCGGCCGGCAGGGTCAGGTCGAAGCGCGGCAGCACCTCGCCGCCCGTGCGGTAGGCGAACCGGACGCCGTCGAAGACGACCTCGCGGCCGGGCAGTTCGCCGGGCGCCGGGGGAAGCTGCCGGGGAGCGGTGGGCTCGGGGACCGTCGGCGTCTGCGCGAGCAGCCCGGCGATCTTCGACAGCGAGGCGGACGCCGACTGGTAGGAGTTGAGGAACATGCCCAGCCGGTCGATCGGGTCGTACAGCCGCCGCAGGTACAGCACGGCCGCCGCCAGCACACCGAGTTCCAGGGTGCCGCCGGCGACCCGGTAGGCACCCCACAGCACGATCAGCGCGACGGCGGTGTTGGCGACCAGCCGGGAGCCGACGACATAGCGGGCCATCTCCAGCAGGGCGTCGCCGTTGGTGCGCTCGTGGCGGTGGTTGAGCGCCCCGAACTCGGCGTCGTTGACCGTCTCGCGACGGAACGCGCGCACCGGGCGGATGCCGTTCATCGTCTCCACGAACTTCACGATCACCCGGGCGATCGCCGTCGAGCGCTCCTCGTACACCCGCGCCGCCCGCCGCTGGTACAGCCGGACGAGCCCGTACAGCGGCACGAACGAGGCCACCGCGACCGCGCCGAGGCCGAGGTCCAGCCAGAGCAGCAGGGCCGAGATGTAGACGAAGGACAGCACCACCGTGACGAGTTCCTGGAGGCCCTCCTCCAGCAGCTCGCGCAGCGACTCCACGTCGGTGGTCGACCGGGAGATCAGCCGGCCCGAGGTGTAGCGCTCGTGGAAGTCGACGCTGAGCGCCTGCGCGTGCCGGAAGATCCTGCCGCGCAGGTCGAGCAGCACGTCCTGGTTGACCCGCGCGGAGATCACGATGAACGCGTACTGGAGGGCGCCAGCGGCGAGCGCGCTCAGCAGATAGCCGGCCGCGACCGCCCACAGCGGGCCCAGGTCGTCCTCGCGGAAGGCGGGGACCGCCCGGTCGATGGCGTACGCGACGAGCAGCGGGCCCGCCTGGACCGCCGCCTGCTGGAGCAGCAGCACGAGCGTGGTGAGCGCGACCCTCGCCCTCATGGGGGCGAGCAGGGAGCGCAGCAGGGCGCCCACGGCCCCCGGCGGTGTGGGCAGGGTGTCGTTGTCGAACGGGTCGTCGCCGCGGCGCGCCGGTTCGTCGTCGGCCGGGTCCTGGGTCGTCGCGCCGGCGGCTGTCGCCGTCATACCGGGGCCTCCTCGTCCGCTCCGGACATCAGGTGCGCGTACTCGGCGTTGGTGCGCAGCAGTTCGTGGTGGGTGCCGACGGCGGCGATACGGCCCTCGGAGAGCAGGGCGACCCGGTCGGCGAGCAGCACGGTGGAGGGCCGGTGCGCGACGATCAGGGCCGTGGTGTCGGCCAGCACGCGGCGCAGGGCGGCCTCCACGGCGGCCTCCGTGTGCACGTCCAGCGCGGACAGCGGGTCGTCCAGGACCAGGTACCGGGGTCTGCCGACGACGGCGCGGGCCAGCGCCAGCCGCTGCCGCTGCCCGCCGGAGAGGCTGAGGCCCTGTTCGCCGACCTGGGTGCCGGTGCCCTGGGGCAGGCTGTGGGCGAAGGCGGCCTGGGCGATGTCGAGGGCCCGGGCGAGGTCCTCGGGGCCCGCGTCGGGGCCCGCTCCCATGAGGACGTTCTCCCCGACGCTCGCCGAGAAGAGGGTGGGTTCCTCGAAGGCGACGGCGACGAGGGCGCGCAGTTCCTCGCGCGGGACGGTGGTGATGTCCACGCCGTCGACGGTGATCCGGCCCCCGGTCGCCTCGTGCAGCCGGGGGACCAGGGCGGTCAGGGTGGTCTTGCCGCTGCCGGTCGCTCCCACCAGGGCCATGGACTCGCCGGGTCTGATGTGCAGGTCCAGGCGGTCGAGGACGGGCGCGCTGCCGGGGGAGGCGTCGGGATAGCGGAAGGTGACGCCCTCGAACCGCAGTCCGTCGTGGCCGGGGTGCGTCACGGCGGCGGGCACGCCCGGGCACTCCGGCTCCGCGTCCATCACCTCGTAGTAGCGCTCCGTCGCCGTCGCCGCCTCCTGGCTCATGGCCAGCAGGAAGCCGATGGAGTCGACGGGCCAGCGCAGCGCGAGGGCGGTGGAGAGGAAGGCGACGAGGGTGCCCGCGGACATCGCGCCGTCGGCCACCCGTACGGTGCCCAACACCAGCGCGGCGCCGATCGCGAGCTCCGGGAGGGTCACGATGACGGCCCAGATCGCGGCCAGCAGACGGGCCTTGCGCAGCTCGGTGCCCCGCAGGGTGCTGGACAGCTCGCGGAAGGCGCGGGCCTGGCTGCGGTGCCGGCCGAAGCCCTTGACGATACGGATGCCGAGGACGCTCTCCTCGACCACCGTCGTCAGGTCGCCGACCTGGTCCTGGGCGAGCCGGGCCACCTCGGCGTAGCGCTTCTCGAAGAGCACGCAGGTGACTACCACCGGGACCGTCGGGATCAGGATCACCAGGCCGAGGACGACGTCCTGGGCGAGCATGATCACGATGCCGGCGAGGATCGTCACCCCGTTGACGAGGAGGAAGGTCAGCGGGAAGGCCAGGAACATGCGCAGAAGCATCAGGTCGGTCGTCGCGCGCGACAGCAACTGGCCCGAGGCCCAGCGGTCGTGGAAGGCCATCGGAAGCCGCTGGAGACGCCGGTAGAGGGCGTCCCGCATCGACGCCTCGACCGCCGCCAGCGGCCGCGCCACCAGCCAGCGCCGGAACCCGAACAGCAGGGCCTCGGCGAACCCGAGCAGCAGCAGGAACAGCGCGCCCAGCCACACCCCGGCCGGGTCGCGGCCGGCCACCGGCCCGTCCACGACCCACTTCAGGACGAGCGGGATCACCAGCCCCACACAGGAGGCGACGACCGCGACGAACGCGGCGGTGAACAGCCGCGCCCGGACGGGCCGGACGAAAGGCCACAGACGCAGCAGGCTGCGGACGGCGGAGTGGTCCTCGGGGGTTGAACGTGTCGTGGGCATCAGCAGCGAGCCTACGGTTCACCACTGACACTGCCCACCGAGTTTTGGCCGGGCCGCCCTCCGCTCCTGGTCCTAGGACCTGCCCCTCAGCCCACCTCGAACAGCAGCACCGACCGTGCGGGCACCGTGATCACCGCCCCCGCCCGGTGCACGACCGCCGGTGCCTCGCCCTGCTCCTCGCGGGAGGTGTCGACGACCAGCTCGTAGCTCTCCGCCCACGGCGGCCCCGGCAGCACGAACTCCGCCGGACGGTCGGCGGCGTGCAGGACGGCCAGGAAGCTCTCGTCGAGCACGGGGGCACCGCGGCCGTCCCGGCCGGGGATGTCCCGCCCGGACAGATACATGCCGAGCGTGGCGGCGGGGGCGTACCAGTCACCCTCGGTCATCTCTGTGCCCCGCGCGGTGAACCAGGCCAGGTCCCGCAGCCCGTCCGCCGAGTGCGGCCGCCCCGAGAAGAACGCCCGGCGGCGCAGCACCGGGTGCCGGTGACGCAGCGCGATCAGCCGGGACGTCAGCTCGAACAGGGCCCTCCAGCCGGGGTCGTCCAGCAGCGACCAGTCCACCCAGCTGATCTCGTTGTCCTGGCAGTAGGCGTTGTTGTTGCCGTGCTGGGTGCGCCCGAGCTCGTCGCCCGCGACCAGCATCGGCACCCCCGTCGACAGCAGCAGGGTGGTCAGCAGGTTGCGCAGCTGCCGCCGCCGCAGCGCGCGCACCCCCTCGTCGTCGCTCTCGCCCTCGGCGCCGCAGTTCCAGGAACGGTTGTCGTCGGTGCCGTCCCGGTTGTTCTCCCCGTTGTCCTGGTTGTGCTTGTGGCCGTACGAGACGAGGTCGCGCAGCGTGAAGCCGTCGTGCGCGGTGACGAAGTTGACCGAGGCGTAGGGCCGCCGGCCGCCCCAGGCGTACAGGTCGCTCGACCCCGACAGGCGGTAGCCCAGGTCCCGCACGTCGGGCAGCGCGCCCCGCCAGAAGTCGCGCACGGCGCCCCGGTAGCGGTCGTTCCACTCCGTCCACAGCGGCGGGAAGGCGCCCACCTGGTAGCCGCCCGAGCCGACGTCCCACGGCTCCGCGATCAGCTTGACCCGGCGCAGCACCGGGTCCTGGGCGATGACCGCGAGGAACGGGGAGAGCATGTCGACGTCGTGCATCGAGCGGGCCAGCGCGGCCGCCAGGTCGAACCGGAAGCCGTCCACCCCCATCTCCGTCACCCAGTAGCGCAGCGAGTCGGTGATCAGCCGCAGCACCTGGGGCTGGACCACGTGCAGGGTGTTCCCGCAGCCCGTGTAGTCGGCGTAGCGGCGGGCGTCGGCCTGGAGGCGGTAGTAGCCCCGGTTGTCGATGCCCTTCAGCGACAGCGTCGGGCCCAGCTCGCCCGCCTCGGCGGTGTGGTTGTAGACCACGTCGAGGACGACCTCGATCCCGGCCGCGTGCAGCGCCCGCACCATCCGCTTGAACTCGCCGACCTGCTGGCCCGCCGTACCGGAGGCCGCGTAGGCCGCGTGCGGGGCGAAGTAGCCGACGGAGTTGTAGCCCCAGTAGTTGCGCAGGCCCCGGCGCAGCAGATGGTCCTCGTGCGCGAACTGATGGACCGGCAGCAGCTCCACGGCCGTCACGCCCAGCTTCACCAGGTGCTCGATCGCCGCCGGGTGGGCCAGCCCGGCGTACGTGCCGCGCAGCTCCTCGGGGACACCTGGGTGCAGCTTGGTGAAGCCGCGCACATGCAGCTCGTAGATCACCGAGTCCGCCCACGGCGTCTTCGGGCGGCGGTCGTCCGCCCAGTCGTCGTCGTCATGGACGACGACGCCCTTGGGGACGTACGGCGCCGAGTCGCGGTCGTCGCGGACCGTGTCGGCGATCTGCTGCTGCGGCCAGTCGCGGACATGGCCGTAGACCTCCGGCGGCAGCGCGCCGTAGTCGTTCCCCGCGGCGGCGTCCACCGCGCGCGCGTACGGGTCGAGCAGCAGCTTCGCCGGGTTCCAGCGGGCGCCGGTCCACGGGTCCCAGCGGCCGTGCACCCGGTAGCCGTAGCGCTGGCCGGGCAGCACACCGGGCACGAAGCCGTGCCAGATCTCATGGGTGAGCTCGGTCAGCCGGGCCCGGGTCTCACGGCCCTCCTCGTCGAACAGACACAGCTCGACGGCTTCCGCCCCGCCCGCCCACAGCGCGAAGTTGGTGCCCGCCACGCCGTCCGGGCCGACCCGGTACCGGGCGCCCAGCGGGGTCGGCGCGCCCGGCCACACGGGCATGGCGGGGACCGGGGCCCCGCGTCGCGCCCCCTCGACGACGGCGGCCGTACGCCCGTCCTGGACGGCCACCGCCTCCTGCTCGGCTGCGCTCGACACCTGTCGGCCTCCCGCGGCTCGTGGCACGACACGGAGAGGGCGCGCCGGCTACGCCCTCACCTCGGCTCGTGTCGTCCCTTCCCACTGTTCTGCCCAGAGCTTGGGTCGCACTCACGTTTCCGCAGGGCGCGCCCGTCGTTGGGCACTGATGTGAGGCACGTACATGGGCGCGCTCGGCGCGCGGGGGCCGCTCTGGCCGCCGTACTGACATGGGCAGGACTGCTGGCCGGCGCGGCCGGCTGCACGGGCGGCGGGGGGCTGGACAGCATGCTGGGCAAGCCCCGCGCGCCCGAGGACGTCATCCGGATCACGCCGCAGGACGGCAGCAGGGACGTGCGGCCCGGCCGGCCGCTGGCCGTGACGGTGCCCGACGGGCGGCTGGAGTCGGTGAAGGTCACCGCGTCCCAGGACGCCCAGGAGACGGAGGTCCCCGGCCGGATCTCCGCCGACGGGCTGAGCTGGCGGCCCGACGACGAGCGGCTCGCCCTGGCCGCCCGGTACAGCGTCGACGTGGTCGCCCTCGACGGCCACGGCCGCCGCTCGGCCCGGCACACGACGTTCACGACGTATGTCCCGCGCGAGCGGTTCATCGGGTACGTCAGCCCGGAGAACCGGGCCACGGTCGGCACCGGGATGATCGTCTCCCTCGAGTTCAACCGGGAGATCACCGACCGTGCCGCGGTGGAGCGCGCGGTACGGGTCACCTCGCGCCCGGCGGTGGACATCCGCCCGCACTGGTTCGGCAACGGCCGGCTGGACTTCAGGCCCGAGCAGTACTGGAAGCCCGGCACCCAGGTGACCGTCGAGCTGCGGCTGAGGGACGTGGAGGGCGCGCCCGGGGTGTACGGGCTCCAGCACAAGACCTTCGGCTTCACGGTCGGCCGCAGCCAGGTCTCCCTCGTCGACGCCGCCCGGCACACCATGGAGGTGCGGCGCGACGGCGAGCTGCTGGCGACCGTGCCGGTCACCGCGGGCGCCCCGAAGACCACGACGTACAACGGGAAGATGGTGGTCACCGAGATGTACGAGGTGACCCGGATGAACGGCGCCACGGTCGGCTTCAAGAAGAAGGACGGCAAGGGCGAGTACGACATCCCGGACGTGCCGCACGCCATGCGGCTGACCCGCTCCGGCACGTTCCTGCACGGCAACTACTGGGCGGACGCCTCCGTCTTCGGCAGCAGCAACGTCAGCCACGGCTGTGTCGGCCTCCAGGACGTCAAGGGCGGCGGGGCGCAGACGCCGGCGGGCTGGTTCTTCGACCGCAGCCTGATCGGGGACGTGGTCGAGATCGTCGGCAGCAAGGACAAACAGGTCGCTCCCGACAACGGCCTCGGCGGCTGGAACATGGACTGGCGGGAGTGGAGGGCGGGCAGTGCCGTGAAGTAGCTCCCCGGACCGGGCCGGTTGGGACCGAATGGTGACAATCGCGCGACCTCGGTGCTCCTGAACAGGCGGTTAATATGCGCCAATGCGCGCAGGAGCCGCGCTGTCGCGGGCCCGACCAGGCCCGGGGGAGGGGAGTAGGACGTTGAAGGTTCGACCGATACCGGGGGCGTCGGTTGACGCGGGTGGGCGGCGGCTGGGGGCCGTGTTCGCCGGTGTGCTGCTGCTGGCCGTGACGGCCTGCGGTGGTGGGGGATCGGACGCCGGGAAGGACGACCCGGCGGGTGGCAAGGACAAGGGCAAGAACGCGGCGCCGGCCGCGAGCGGGCAGTCGCAGGCCGTCGTCACCATCGCGCCGAAGAACGGCGCCACCGACGTCGACACCAGCGGCAGGCTGAAGGTGGCGGCCGCGGGGGGCAAGCTGACCGAGGTCGTCGTCAAGGACGGCAAGGGCACCAGGATCGACGGCGAGATAGCCGCCGACGGCGCCTCCTGGACGCCCACCACGCATCTGGCCGCCGCCACCAAGTACCAGGTGCACGCGGTCGCCAAGGACTCCGAGGGGCGTCAGGCCGCCGAGGACTCCAGCTTCACGACGCTGACCCCGGACAACACGTTCGTGGGCACGTTCACGCCCGAGGACGGTTCCACCGTCGGCGTCGGCATGCCGTTCTCGGTCCGCTTCACCCGGGGCATCACCAACCCCGACGACGTGGAGAAGGCCGTCAAGATCAAGACCGAGCCGGCCGTCGACGTCCAGGGCCACTGGTTCGGCAACGACCGCCTCGACTTCCGGCCGGAGAAGTACTGGAAGGCCGGCACCAAGGTCACCGTCGAGCTGAACCTCGACGGCGTCGAGGGCCGTGACGGTGTCTACGGCGAGCAGTCCAAGACCGTCTCCTTCACCGTCGGCCGCTCGCAGGTGTCGATCGTCGACGCCTCCAAGCAGACCATGAAGGTCATGCGCGACGGCAAGCTGTTCAAGACCGTCCCGGTGACGACCGGCAAGCCCGGCTACGCCACCTGGAACGGCGCGATGGTCATCAGCGAGAAGTTCACCGTGACCCGGATGAACGGCGACACGGTCGGCTACGACGGCGAGTACGACATCAAGGACGTGCCGCACGCCATGCGCCTGACCGACTCCGGCACCTTCGTGCACGGCAACTACTGGGGCGGCGACGCGTTCGGCAACTACAACGCCAGCCACGGCTGCATCGGCCTGCGCGACGTGCGCGGCGGCTGGGACAAGGACGTCGAGGCGGCCTGGTTCTTCAAGCAGTCGATGGTCGGTGACGTGGTGCTCGTGAAGAACTCCACCGACCCGACCGTCGAGCCGTCCAACGGCTTCAACGGCTGGAACATGTCCTGGGACGAGTGGAAGAAGTAGCCCCTTCGCGGTCGGCGGGCCCGGTGCTGTGAACCACGGCGCCGGGCCCGCCGTCGTCGTGGTGGTGGTGAGGGGGCGGTGTGACCGACCGCACCGCAGCGCACTCGGTCAGCCCCCGTGCCGTGTCTGCCCGGGGGCGACCCCCGGACCCCCGGCCGGGTGTGACCGACCGCACCGCAGCGCTCCCGGTTAGCCTTCGTTAACCTGCCTCCATGACCGTGAATCTCGAAGTTGCCGAGGGCGTCGGCACGCTGCGCCTGGACCGCCCGCCGATGAACGCGCTGGACATCGCCACGCAGGACCGGCTCAAGGAGCTCGCCGAGGAGGCCACCCGCCGCGACGACGTGCGCGCGGTCGTGATCTACGGCGGCGAGAAGGTGTTCGCGGCGGGCGCGGACATCAAGGAGATGCAGGCCATGGACCACACCGCGATGGTCCTGCGCGCCAAGGCCCTCCAGGACTCCTTCACCGCGGTGGCCCGTATCCCCAAGCCGGTCGTCGCCGCCGTCACCGGCTACGCCCTCGGCGGCGGCTGCGAGCTCGCGCTGTGCGCCGACTACCGCATCGCCGCGGACAACGCCAAGCTCGGCCAGCCGGAGATCCTGCTCGGCCTGATCCCGGGTGCCGGGGGCACCCAGCGGCTGTCCCGGCTGATCGGCCCCTCCAAGGCGAAGGACCTCATCTTCACCGGCCGTATGGTCAAGGCCGACGAGGCCATGACGCTGGGTCTGGTCGACCGGATCGTGCCCGCCGCCGACGTCTACACCGAGGCGCACGCCTGGGCCGCGAAGCTCGCCCAGGGTCCGGCGCTGGCGCTGCGCGCCGCCAAGGAGTCGGTCGACGTGGGGCTGGAGTCCGACATCGACACGGGGCTGGCCGTGGAGCGCAACTGGTTCGCCGGGCTGTTCGCCACCGAGGACCGCGAGCGCGGCATGCGCAGCTTCGTGGAAGAGGGGCCGGGCAAGGCGAAGTTCCTCTGAGAACCCTGTGAATCCCCCTCGGTCCTCTTGCACTTGACGGGGTGTCTGATCCGGGTCCCTCGATGGGGCGGATTATGGAAGCCTTAAGGCAGCCTTAAGCCGCTCCCCTCGGGGGAGCCCGTCCTTCGCCGCCGGGCAGATGGTCCTCGCAGGTCAAAGGGGCCGCGACGGCCCTCGAACTGCCTCCGGCATATGCCGATCGATTCCGGCGGAATGAAGGCTTCCGGGGGGCTTATTCCTCAGGAACGGCCCCGCGAGCCGTTGCGGGCGGCCATGATGGGGGGCATGGCGGGGCTGGAGGGCATCGAACAGCCGCGGGGACACAGCCGTGCGACGGCGGCGCGCTGGTCGCCTGCGGTCGAGGACGAACGAGCGCTCAAGGCGCTGGAGTTGTTCGGCAACCCGACGGAGCGTGAGATCCCCCTGCCCTCCCGCCCGGAGTCCGCGGCCACGGCCCGCCGACTGGCCCAGGTGGTCGTGCTGCGGCACTGGGGGCTCAGTCCCAAGCTCACCGAGGACGTGGTGTTACTCGTGTCGGAGCTCGTGGGCAACGCCGTGCGGCACACCGGTGCCCGAGTGTTCGGGCTCCGGATGCACCGCCGGCGGGGCTGGATCCGCGTCGAGGTGCGCGATCCCTCGCGGGGGCTGCCGTGTCTGATGCCGGTCCAGGAGATGGACGTCAGCGGGCGGGGACTGTTCCTCGTCGACAAGCTGTCCGACCGCTGGGGCGTCGATCTGCTGCCCCGCGGCAAGACCACCTGGTTCGAGATGCGGGTCGCCGACCGCTGAGAGCGACGCGCGGGACCGTGGAACCCCGAGTCGGGCCGGACCCCGGACGCTGCGGCAGGCCGGACCCCGGACGCTTCGGCAGGCCGGACCGTACGCCGGGCCGGGGCGGCGAACGGGCCAATCACCTGATTCCGGACTGATCCTCCGTTAAATGGTCCTCGTGACCTCCGCCGACCGCCGCTCGGCCCTCCGTAACGCCGCCGGGCTCGCTGCCGCCACCGCCACCGCTGCCGCCGCGTTCGGCTCGGGCTGCTCCGCCGCACACCCGGTGCCGCCGACGCCACAGAAGCCGCGGCACGCGCAGAACCCCGGGTCCCCGCAGGAACCCCGGTCCTCCCCGCCTGCCCCCGGCCCCCGCCGCTTCCCCGCCCAGCCCGCCCAGATCGGCCACGGTCCCCGCGACCGGCCCCGCGTCGCCCTCACCTTCCACGGGGGCGGCGACCCCGCCACCGCGCGGGCCCTGCTCGCCGAGGCCGAACGCCACGACGCCCGCGTCACCGTGCTGGCCGTCGGGACCTGGCTGGACGAACACCCCGCGCTGGCCCGGCGCGTGCTGGACGGCGGCCACGAGCTGGGCAACCACACCCTGCGCCATCTCGACATCAACGCGATGCCCGAGGCCGAGGCCCTCGCCGAGATCACGGGCTGCGCCGGCCGGCTGAAGCGGCTGACCGGCTCGATCGGGAGCTGGTTCCGGCCCTCCCGTGCCGCGCGGGCCTCACCGCTGGTGGAGCGACTGGCCCACCGGGCCGGCTACCCGCACCTGCTGTCGTACGACGTCGACTCGCTCGACTTCACAGGGTCCGGCGGCCCCGCGGTCGCCCGTACCGTGCTCGGCTCCGTCCGGGGCGGCTCCGTGGTGAGCCTGCACTTCGGATACGCCGACACCGTCGCCGCCCTCCCCGCCGTACTGGACGAACTCGACCGCCGTGGTCTGCGCGCGGTCACCACCACGGAGTTGCTCAGCTGATGCGCCGAAACACCCTGCCCGCCTCCGCCCTGACCCGCGGGTGCCTCGCGACCGCCGCCCTGCTCGCCCTGGCCGCCGTCGCCGCCTGCGGCACCGGGGACAAGGGCGGCGGTGGGCCCGCGACCCGGACCGCGGCCCTGCCCGCGCCCGCGAAGAAGCAGCGCCCCGTCGTCGACGGGCTGCCGGGGATGCCGCCCGTGCTCGACCCGAAGGACGTCTACGCGGCCGACCGGCCGGGCCTGCTCTCCCCGGTCGTCAAGGACTTCCCCTCCCGGGTCTACGTCCCCAACACCGAGTCCGACACCGTCTCGGTGATCGACCCGGAGACGTACAAGATCGTCGAGACCATCCGCGTGGGCCGGCAGCCGCAGCACGTCGTGCCCTCCTGGGACCTGAAGACCCTCTGGGTCAACAACAACCGCGGCCACACGCTCACCCCGATCGACCCGGGGACCGGCAAGGCGGGCGAGCCGGTGGAGGTCCACGACCCCTACAACCTCTACTTCACGCCCAACGGCAGGTACGCCGTCGTCATGGCATCCCTGGACCGCGAGCTCGTCTTCCGCGACCCGCACACCATGAAGACGGTCAGGACCGAGCCGGTCACCTGCTACGGCGTCAACCACGCCGACTTCTCCATGGACGGCAGGTACTTCATCGTCTCCTGCGAGTTCAGCGGGGAACTGCTCAAGGTCGACACCGAGAAGATGAAGGTGGTCGGGCAGCAGAAGCTCCCCTTCGAGGGCGCCATGCCGCAGGACGTGAAGCTCTCCCCCGACGGCAGCACGTTCTACATCGCCGACATGATGGCCGACGGCATGTGGGTGCTCGACGGCGACAAGTTCACCGAGCCGACCCTCCTGCCCACCGGCAAGGGCACCCACGGCCTCTACGTCAGCCGGGACTCGCGCGAGATGTACGTCTCCAACCGGGGCGAGGGCACGATCTCCGTCTTCGACTTCGCCCGGCGCGAGGTCACCAGGAAGTGGCGTCTGCCGGGCGGCGGCAGCCCCGACATGGGCGGCGTCTCCGCCGACGGCAAGGTCCTGTGGCTGTCCGGGCGTTACAACGCCGAGGTGTACGCCATCGACACCCGCACCGGCGCCGAGCTCGCCCGGATCAAGGTGGGCAGCGGGCCGCACGGCCTCGCGGTGTACCCGCAGCCGGGCCGCTACTCCCTCGGGCACACCGGCGTCTTCCGCTGAGCGCCCCTCGGCGCGCCCGCCCCGAGCTACCGGACCCGCAGCAGCGCCTCCGCGCCCACCTGCCGGAAACCGGCCGCCCGGAACGCCCGCGCGCTGCGGGCGTTCCCCGGCGCCACCTGCGCCCACAGCGGCTCGTCGACGAGGTGCCGGGCGGCCGCCACCAGCGCCCGGCCCAGCCCCCGGTGCCGGGCGTCCTCGTCGATCTCCACCGACACCTCCAGTCGCCCGGCGACGCCCCGGCCGGTCACCAGCACGCCGCCCCGCGCCGTCCAGGCGCGCACGTCGTCGCGCCGCTCGCGGGCGTAGGCGACGCGTGGATGGCAGGGGTCGGAGATCTCCTCCAGCGGCAGCGGCGCCTCACCCGGCAGCGGGGCGGCGACCAGCACCGCGTCGACGCACTCGGTCGTACGGCCCGTGCGTTCCAGCAGCGCCGCCAGGAACCGCGGGTTCATCGTCGCGGCGAGGGCGTCGCAGTCGAGGGCGCGCAGAGTGTCGTGCACCCACCCGGGATCCTCGTCGGTGAAGACGACCGAGTGGGCCGTGAAGGCCATCACACCGGCGTCCCGGGGCGAGGGCTGGGGCACGACCGTCGTACGGCCGTCCGGCGGCGGGAACTCACCGCGCGCGGCCGCGTCGAGAACGTCCCGCAAGCTCTCCACCTGTGCTCCTCGTGTCCCGCCGACCGGAAGGATCACCGTCGCACACACAGCCGCCGGACACGAGTGGTTACCGGTGGTCGCCGCACCGGGTGCTCCGGCGGGCCGTTAGTCTGACCTGCGTCCGTACGACAGGTACGACGGCAAGGTATGACGAAGAGGGGCGGATCGGTGGCCGACATCGAAGAAGCACGCAAGCAGTTCGACCGCATCGACACGGACGGTGACGGTCAGATCACCTCGGCCGAGTTCAAGGCCGCCCTGGCTCAGCAGGGCGACTGGAACGTGACCGAGTCCGTCGCCGAGGCCATCATCGCCAGCCGCGACCTGAACGGCGACAAGCTGCTGTCGTTCGACGAGTTCTGGGCCCACCTGAACAAGTGACGCGTGCTCCGAGGGGCGCCCGCCGGGAGATGTTCCCCGGCCGGGCGCCCCTTCGTGCGTGAGGACCACGCCATGGGAAGCGACATCCACGGCAGGGTCGAATGCCGCAACGGGAACGGCGCGTGGGACTACGAGGACGACGAGTGGGACTGCGCCGTCAACCTGGACCTGCTCTTCCTCGGCCGCGACTGCGCCGAGGGCGGCACCGACCCGACGGATCCCGCCTCCGCCGCCGCACGGCCCAGCGCACCGGCGGGATCGTCGTACGGATCTGATCCGGGGAATCCGGAATAGCCCTCGGTGGTACCGGGGTTGATGCCACCGACGGTTATATGCAGGTGCATCGATCTTGGAAGGGTCAGCCATGAAGATAGGCATCATCGGCGCGGGCAACATCGGCGGCAACCTCACCCGGCGGCTCACCGCCCTCGGCCACGAGGTCGCGGTGGCCAACTCCCGTGGCCCGCAGAGCCTCACGGCCCTCGCGCAGGAGACGGGCGCGACCCCCGTCCGCGTCGAGGACGCGGCCCGGGACGCGGAGGTCGTCGTCGTGACGGTCCCGCTGAAGGCGGTCCCGGACCTGCCGCCGAACCTGTTCGCGAAGGCCGCCGAGGGCGTCGCCGTGATCGACACCGGCAACTACTACCCGCGCGAACGAGACGGCCGGATCGCCGGCATCGAGGACGAGGGCCTGACGGAGAGCCGCTGGACGGAACGCCATCTCGGCCACCCGGTGATCAAGGTCTTCAACGGCACCTACGCCGAGGACCTCATCGACCGCCCGCGTCCGGTCGGCGACCCCGACCGGATCGCCGTACCCGTAGCGGGCGACGACGCGGCCGCCAAGGCCACGGTCCGCGCCCTGGTCGAGGAACTCGGCTTCGACACCGTCGACGCGGGCGGCCTGGACGACTCCTGGCGCCAGCAGCCCGCCACCCCGGTCTACGGCCTGCGCGCCGACACGGAGGCGGTGCGCAAGGCGCTGGCAGAGGCGTCCCCGAAGCGCACACCGGAGTTCACGGGCTGAGCGAGCCCTCCGCCGAAGGCGGCCGACGACCGGGGTGCCGACGACCGGTTCGAGGCGCGTAGTCGGTCGTGTTCGTCCCCGAGGGAACGCAGGACGCGCCGACTCCCGCCGCAGGGGAGAGCCGACGAGACCGTCCTGCCCGCCGGCTCGGAGAACGACCGCTCGACATGCGTCGATCAACTGGCAACCCGAGGGGCTGCGCCGTGTGAGCAGGCAGGGCCCTGATCAGCGCTGAGATGCTACGACCGCGCTGATCAGGGCCCGTTCCCTCAGCACTCGATGATGTTCACCGCCAGGCCGCCCCGGGCGGTCTCCTTGTACTTCACCGACATGTCCGCGCCGGTGTCCTTCATGGTCTTGATGACCTTGTCCAGGGAGACCTTGTGCGAGCCGTCGCCGCGCATGGCCATGCGGGCCGCGGTGACCGCCTTGACCGCGGCCATGCCGTTGCGCTCGATGCAGGGGATCTGCACCAGGCCGCCGACCGGGTCGCAGGTCAGGCCGAGGTTGTGCTCCATGCCGATCTCGGCGGCGTTCTCGACCTGCTCGGGGCTGCCGCCGAGGACCTCCGCGAGGGCGCCCGCGGCCATGGAGCAGGCGGAGCCGACCTCGCCCTGGCAGCCGACCTCGGCGCCGGAGATGGAGGCGTTCTCCTTGAAGAGCATGCCGATGGCGCCGGCGGCGAGGAGGAAGCGGACCACGCCGTCCTCGTCGGCGCCCGGCACGAAGTTGATGTAGTAGTGCAGGACGGCGGGAATGATGCCGGCCGCGCCGTTCGTCGGGGCGGTGACCACCCGGCCGCCCGCCGCGTTCTCCTCGTTCACCGCCATCGCGTAGAGCGTGATCCACTCCATCGACAGCGCCAGCGGGTCGCCCTCGGAGCGCAGCTTGCGCGCGGTCGTCGCGGCCCGCCGCTTCACCTTCAGACCGCCCGGCAGGATGCCCTCGCGGGCCATGCCGCGCGACACACAGGCCTGCATCACACGCCAGATGTCGAGTAGCCCCTCGCGGATCTCCTCCTCGCTCCGCCAGGCCCGCTCGTTCTCCAGCATCAGCGCGGAGATCGACAGACCGGTCTCCTTCGTCAGGCGCAGCAGCTCGTCGCCCGTGCGGAAGGGGTACTTCAGGACCGTGTCGTCGAGCTTGATCCGGTCCGCGCCGACCGCGTCCTCGTCCACGACGAAGCCGCCGCCGACCGAGTAGTAGGTCTTGGAGAGCAGCTCGGCGCCCGAGGCGTCGTACGCCCAGATCGTCATGCCGTTGGCGTGGTACGGCAGGGCCTTGCGCCGGTGGAGCTTGAGGTCGCGGTCGAAGTCGAAGGCGATGTCGTGCTCGCCGAGCAGGTTCAGCCGACCCCGCGACCTGATCGACTCCACCCGCTCGTCGGCGGTCTCCACGTCCACCGTGCGCGGGGAGTCGCCCTCCAGGCCGAGCAGCACCGCCTTCGGCGTGCCGTGGCCGTGGCCGGTCGCGCCCAGCGAGCCGTACAGCTCGCAGCGGACGGAGACGACCGCGGGCAGCAGATCCTCGTTGCGCAGCCGGCGCGCGAACATCCGCGCGGCGCGCATCGGGCCGACCGTGTGGGAGCTGGACGGGCCGATGCCGATCGAGAACAGGTCGAAGACCGAGATGGCCACGGAAACTCCTCAGTACGGGGTGGCGGGGCACCCGGGATCGCCGGGTGCCCCCGCCGGGGACTTACTTGTTCAGGCCGGGGTACAGCGGGTGCTTGTCGGCGAGAGCCGTCACCCGGGCCTTGAGCGCCTCCGCGTCGTACGACGGCTTCAGCGCCAGCGCGATCACGTCCGCGACCTCGGCGAAGTCCTCGGCCGTGAAGCCGCGGGTGGCGAGGGCGGGCGTGCCGATCCGCAGACCGGAGGTCACCATCGGCGGCCGCGGGTCGTTGGGGACGGCGTTGCGGTTGGCCGTGATGCCGACCTCGTGGAGCCGGTCCTCGGCCTGCTGGCCGTCGAGCTCGGACTCGCGCAGGTCGACCAGGATCAGGTGCACGTCCGTACCACCGGACAGCACGTTCACCCCCGCCTCACGGGCGTCGGGGGCCGTCAGCCGCTCGGCGAGGATACGGGCACCGTCCACGGTACGCCGCTGGCGCTCCTTGAACTCCTCGCCCGCGGCGACCTTGAAGGAGACCGCCTTGGCCGCGATCACGTGCTCCAGGGGACCGCCCTGGAAGCCCGGGAACACCGAGGAGTTCAGCTTCTTGGCGAACTCCTTCTTCGCCAGGATGATGCCGCCGCGCGGGCCGCCGAGCGTCTTGTGCGTCGTGGAGGTCACCACGTGCGCGTGCTCGACCGGGTTCGGGTGCAGACCCGCGGCCACCAGGCCCGCGAAGTGCGCCATGTCGACCCAGAGGAACGCCTCGACCTCGTCGGCGATCCGGCGGAACTCCGCGAAGTCCAGCTGGCGCGGGTACGCCGACCAGCCCGCGATGATCACCTTCGGACGGTGCTCCTTGGCGAGCCGCTCGACCTCGGCCATGTCCACGAGACCCGCGTCGTCCACGTGGTACGCGACCACGTCGAACTGCTTGCCCGAGAAGTTCAGGCGCATGCCGTGGGTCAGGTGACCGCCGTGCGCCAGGTCCAGGCCGAGGATCGTGTCGCCCGGCTTGGCCATCGCGAACAGCGCGGCCTGGTTCGCGGAGGCACCCGAGTGGGGCTGGACGTTGGCGTACTCGGCGCCGAACAGGTCCTTGATCCGGTCGATCGCGATCTGCTCGGTGACGTCGACGTGCTCGCAGCCGCCGTAGTAGCGGCGGCCCGGGTAGCCCTCGGCGTACTTGTTCGTCAGCACCGAGCCCTGCGCCTCCATGACGGCGAGCGGAGCGAAGTTCTCCGACGCGATCATCTCGAGCGTGGACTGCTGACGCACCAGCTCGGCGTCGATCGCCGCGGCGACCTCCGGGTCGAGCTCGTGCAGGGGGGTGTTCAGGGAGGACATGCGACTCCTCAGCCGGCGATGTAGGCGGAGTACTCGTCGGAGGAGAGCAGGTCGTCCTGCTCGCCCGCGACGCGGACCTTGAACAGCCAGCCGCCCTCGAACGGGGCGGAGTTCACCAGCGCCGGGTCGTCCACGACGTCCTGGTTGACGGCGGTGATCTCACCGCTGACCGGCGAGTAGAGCTCGCTGACCGACTTGGTCGACTCCAGCTCGCCGCAGCTCTCGCCCGCGGTCACCGTGTCACCGACCTCCGGGAGCTGGACGTAGACGACATCGCCGAGGGCGTTCGCCGCGTGCTCCGTGATGCCGACCGTCGACACGCCGTCCTCGGCGGCCGACAGCCACTCGTGCTCCTTGCTGTAGCGCAGCTGCTGGGGGTTGCTCATGGCCTGAATTCTCCTGTACGCGAGGTGATGCTGATGCAGGGGGGACCGCCCGGGGCGTGCGTGAGCAGCGCGAACGTGCCCGACGCCATCGCGGCGGTGCTACGAAACTGTCACTTCTGACGCTTGTAGAAGGGCAGCGCCACGACCTCGTACGGCTCGTGGCTGCCCCGGATGTCCACGCCGACACCCGCGGTGCCCTGCGCCGCGTGCGCCGCGTCGACGTACGCCATGGCGATCGGCTTGCCCAGCGTGGGGGAGGGAGCGCCGGAGGTGACCTCGCCGATCACCTCACCGCCCGCGACCACGGCGAAACCGGCGCGCGGCACCCGGCGGCCCTCGGCGACCAGACCGACCAGCACCCGCGGCGGGTTCTGCTCGGCGCGCGCGGCGGCCTCGGTGAGCGCCTCGCGGCCGACGAAGTCGCCCTCCTTCTCGAACTTGACCACACGGCCGAGCCCGGCGTCGAAGGGGGTGAGCGAGGTGGTCAGCTCGTGCCCGTACAGCGGCATGCCCGCCTCCAGGCGCAGCGTGTCGCGGCAGGACAGGCCGCACGGGATCAGGCCGACCCCCGCGCCCGCCTCCGTCAGCGCCTGCCACAGCGCCACGGCGTGCTCCGGCTTCACGAACAGCTCGAAGCCGTCCTCGCCGGTGTAACCGGTGCGCGCGATCAGCGCCGGGACGCCCGCGACCGTGCCGGGCAGACCCGCGTAGTACTTCAGGCCGTCCAGGTCGGCGTCCGTCAGCGACTTCAGGATGCCGGGGGACTCCGGGCCCTGGACGGCGATCAGCGCGTACGCGTCACGGTCGTCACGGACCTCGGCGTCGAAGCCGGCCGCGCGCTCGGTCAGCGCGTCCAGCACGACCTGCGCGTTGGAGGCGTTGGCGACGACCATGTACTCGGACTCGCCCAGCCGGTAGACGATCAGGTCGTCCAGGATGCCGCCGTCGGCCCGGCAGATCATGGTGTAGCGGGCGCGGCCCACGCCCACGGCGGCGATGTTGCCGACGAGCGCGAAGTTCAGCAGGGCCGCGGCCTGCGGGCCGGTCACGGTGATCTCGCCCATGTGCGAGAGGTCGAAGAGCCCTGCCCTGGTGCGCACGGCGTTGTGCTCGTCGCGCTCGGAGCCGTAACGCAGCGGCATGTCCCAGCCGGCGAAGTCGGTCATCGTCGCGCCCAGCGAGCGATGCAGGGCGTCGAGCGCGGTAAGGCGCAGTTCGGTACTGCTCATCGGTCGGTCGTCTCCCAAGTACACGACAGGCGAGGTCATTCCTCCCCATCTGTCATCGGAACCTGAGAGGTTCGCCATGACCGCCCGTACACATACGTACAGTGACGCGGGGGAAGGACATGGCTTGCACCTTGGGTGGGACCACTGCTGGCAGCGGCCCGCTTTTCAGATGTGCCTCGCCCGCGCGGTAACGGGGCCTGAGAGATTCAAGGGAGGGACTTGCTCCTTCGGCGCCCCAGACGGACTGGGGACTCTCCCGCGCGGATTCAAACGGCCGGTATGCAGTTGGCGCGCCCATCATTGCACGCATCCGCCGAGCAGGGCAGGCCGCATCTGTAACCGGGCTGTGGCACTACGCACACGAAATCCGGAGGCGCACCCCATTACCGTCTCTTTACACTCGATGGGCAAGGGTCTCGTGACCCGCCCCAGGGGAGGACGATCACGGTGAACAGGACCACGCCGTACGCCACCAGCCCGGCCCTCGCGCTGCCCGCACGGACCGGTGCCCCGGCCACGGACGCCTGCCCCGCACACTCCGCACCCGTCGTCCGCGACCTGCGCGAGCGCGCCGGCCGCAGCCCGCACGCCCTGCTCTTCGGCCCCGCCGACCTCGTCGTGATCACCGGACTGCCCGGCAGCGGCAAGTCCACCCTGATGCGGCGCGCCGTGCCCGGCACCCGCATCGACTCCCAGGACACCCGCGACCGCTTCGACGCCCGCGCCCCCCGCTTCCTGCCGTACGCCGTCTACCGCCCGCTCGTCCGCCTCGCCCACTACGCCGGACTGCGCCGCGCCCTGCGCTCCGGCCGGGGCGTCGTCGTGCACGACTGCGGCACCCAGGCCTGGGTGCGCGGCTGGCTCTCCCGCGAGGCCCGCCGCCGCGGCGGCACCCTGCATCTGCTGCTCCTCGACGTCACCCCCGAGCAGGCCCTGGCGGGCCAGCGCGAGCGCGGCCGCGGCGTCTCGCGCTACGCCTTCCGCCGCCACCGCGGCGCCGCCGCGCGCCTGCTGCGCCGCGTCGAGCGCGGCGCACTGCCCGGCGGCTGCGGCTCGGCCGTCCTGCTCGACCGGGACGCCGCGGACGCCCTGCGCCGGATCGGGTTCACGGGCTGACGGACCGGCCGTGGGAGCCCGTCCGTTCCCACGGGCCGGGCACGCCGACGGGCGGGCCGTCCGCACGGGTTAGCCTTTCAGCCACAGCAGGTTCACGGCAGGCGGTAGGCAGCAGATGGACTTCCCGGCGCAGGCGCAGGCGCACCCGCATCCGCACGGCGGATGGCCCGGCAACGAACTGGAGGAGGTGCTCTCCGCCTCCCTCGGCGTGCCGTCGGCCGGCGCCCGCCTCGTCGAGGTCCTCGGCCGCAGCTTCGTCTGGGTGCCGCTGCCGTCCGGCGGCGGCCCGGACAGCGGCGAGCTCGACCTGCCCACTCTGGAGATCGAGGGCCAGGCCTACGTCCCGGTCTTCACCTCCGAGGAGCAGTTCCGCCTCGGCGCGGGCCCGAACATGTCGTACGCCGTCGCCCCCGCCGTGGAGTTCGCCCGCGGTCTGCCCCCGCAGGCCGGCATCGCGCTCAACCCCGGCGGCGTGGTCGGCGTGCCCCTCCCGCCGGCCGCCGTCGCCGAGCTCTGCCGCTCCGGCCGCACCCCGCTGGACGGCCCGGCGAGCGGCGGCCGCGTCCGCCTGTACGAACCCGACTGGCAGGAAGACCCCGTCGCCTTCCTCACCGCCGCCTCCGCCGAGTTCGACGCCACCGGGGTCGTCCGCACGGCCCGCCGCTGTCTGGCCGCGATCGAGACGGCCGGCCCGGCGCTGTTCGTCGGAGTCGAACTCGCCCAGCTGGACGGCGACCCGCTCGCCGCACCCACCGCGGCCCTGGGCCGGGCCCTGGCCCAGGCCCCCGTCCCGTGGCCGGTGAACCTGGTCCTGCTGGACGTGGCGCAGGACCCGGTGGGGGACTGGATGCGGCAGAAGGTGCGCCCGTTCTTCCAGAAGTAGGAGATCACGGAACCCACCGAGCTCTCCCCCGGTGCTCCCCCCGGACGGCATAACCTGGTTTCATAACCCGGTCAGAAGAAGAAGGGGCGTAACACAGTGAGCGCGAGCGGCACCGCCGCGACCGGCACGGTCGAGCACACGCTGCGCCAGGTCACCCCGGGGCGTTACGACGCCTACGAGGCGCTCCTGCGTGCCCTCGCGACGCCCGTCTCCGGCCAGGTCTGGATGCTGCTCTGGCACGGTCAGGCGGGCTCCCCGGACGCCCAGTACGGCACCATGCACGTCGGCGGCCACTCCTACGCGCCCTGTGTGACCTCCGCCCAGGAGCTGTCGGCCAGCGGCTGGAACCGCAGTTACGAGGTCGTCGACGCCCTCGACGTGGCCCGCACCCTGTACCCCGACCACTACGGCCTCTGGCTCAACCCGCACGCCCATGGCGGCGGCGTCGGCGTGCCCTGGCTCGATCTGCGCCGCATCGCGACGGGCCTGGACCGCCAGCCGGCCGGCCCGCTGCGGCTGGCCGAACCCGGTATCGAGATCCCGCAGTTCTACGCCCTCCTCGCGCAGAACGCCCATCGCACCCCGGCCGTGCGGACTTTGCGCCGCGCCTGGGTGCAGCCGGCGCTGGGCGCACCGTATCTCGCCATCGGCCTCGACGTGTACGAGACCTCGCCGCCGGCCGTGGACTCGGTGCGCGCCATGATGCACCAGTCCATCGGCGCCGTACCCGACGGGCTGCCCGTGTCGACGGTGGCGATGTCCGACGAGTACTGCCCCGTCGCGATGTGGATGCGGTCCAACGCGCGCCCGTTCTACGACCGCGAGGCGCACGCGGCTCCGGCGCCCGTCGCGGGCTACGGATACCCTCCGGCGCACGGCGGCTTCTGAGCCACCGGATTCCGAACCTCCGCCGAGCCGCCTACGGAAGGGCCGGCCGGGGGCGTCCGGCCCTTCCGCGCATCGGCCTGGGGGGCAGACCGACGTCTGTGGGCGGCGGACTGTGTGTCAGCCGGTCAGGCGGCGCAGAACCGGGCCTGGGCCATCGCCGCCGGTGAGTTCGAGGTGACGCGGTCCGCGCAGTTGACCGCTCCCTACCCGAGCGCCGTCCAGCTCACGGCCTTGCCGGTCACCGGGGAACCGTAGCCCGTGCCCCGCGCGTTGCACGTCTTCGCGCTGTACGAGCCGGAGGCCTTGGTGGTTCCGGCGAAGAACACGGTGGTGCCGTTCTTCCCCGAAGCCCGCACGACCGTGGTCGAGGGCGTGGTGCTCCCCGCAGGTCGGTGACCGACGGTGCCGTCGCGGCCTCGGCGGCACCGGTGAGGGGAGCCGCGAAGCAAGCCAAGGTAATTGCTGACGCTAACGCCTTAGGCATTTTCGATCGATTTCCTTTCCTGTTTCTACAGTCAATTTTTTGTCCAACCGGGCACGAGAAAGTTCCGATGCCCGGTCAGAGTGTTCAGCAGGAACGTTTGTGAGAATGCCTCAGATCGGCTGTCAGGGCCCGCCGAACTCGCGGTACTCCACCATCGGACGGGTGTAGGCGCGCTTGCGGGCGCCGACGACCATGCGGTCGGTCACCGTGACGCCCTTCTTGGCGGACCGGGTCGTGCTCCAGCCGCCCGAGGCCTTGACCTTGACGATGCCGAAGTTCAGGTCCCCACCCCCTCGGCCTTCTTTACGGGTCGGTTCGACGTCGAGAAACCTAGCGACCCACCGTTCGGTGCAGCAAGCAGTTCATTCGAGAACGAGAATTCAGAAGCTCAGAGAGCCCTAAAATTTGCAGACGGGAAATCAAAAGCGGCGCCCGGAAGATTCCCGATGCCCGATTCGCCACTGTCGAGTGAAGGTGGCGAAAGGTGTAATTCCGGCCTTGTCGCGAAGGGTGTGGTGGCGGTCACATCGGCCGTCAGGGGGCCTCCTCAACTCCCCCGATCGGGGGGCCCGTTGGGGGTCCGAGGCGGTCCGTCGCGGCCCCTGGGGGCCGGTGTATGCCTCTACTGATTCACCGCAACGCGGCGTAGGTTGTTCGGATAACGGAACCCCTCACGCGGCATCACGGTTAGGCATACTTTCGGCGGCAGATCTGGCGTGTGATCAGCAGAGCGTTGAAGACTCCCGTGTCAGGTGCAGGCCGAGCGGATTCCCTGAGCGAGAACACGTCCACGGGTCGTCCGGCCGAAGGGGTCGTAACACCTACGGCCGAGGCGCCACCGCAGGAACAGCACACGCCGAACAACGGCGGAGGAGTGGGCCGAACACCACCGGCCGAGAAGGGGTAGGGCGCTTGTGACCGCACCGATCGACACCGCCGGGGCAGCAGCCGAGGCACAGCCGGAAGCTGTACTCGTCGGCGCCGGCAAGGGGCAGATCGAGGGCCGCTCCCTTGGACAGATCGCCTGGACCCGGTTCAAGAAGGACAAGGTCGCCGTCGCCGGCGGCGTCATCGTCATTCTGCTGGTGCTCCTCGCGATCCTCTCCCGTCCCCTCCAGGCCCTGCTCGGTCTCGACCCCAACGCCTTCAACCAGGACCTGATCGACCCCAACACCTCGTTGCCCACCGGGGGCTTCGGCGGCATGAGCGCGGACCACCCGCTGGGCGTCGAGCCCAAGTTCGGGCGCGACATCGCCACCCGCATCCTGGAGGGCTCCTGGGTGTCGCTGGTCGTCGCCTTCGGCGCCACGATCCTGTCCAACACGATCGGCGCGGTCCTCGGCGTCGTGGCCGGCTACTACGGGGGGCGGGTGGACACGGTCATCAGCCGTCTGATGGACACCTTCCTCGCCTTCCCGCTGCTGCTGTTCGCCATCGCCATCGCCGCGACGCTGCAGGGCGGTGCGTTCGGCCTGGAAGGTCTGCCGCTGCACATCGGCGTGCTGATCTTCGTCATCGGCTTCTTCAACTGGCCCTATCTGGGCCGTATCGTCCGTGGTCAGACCCTGGCCCTCAGAGAGCGTGAGTTCGTCGACGCCTCCCGGGGCCTGGGTGCCAAGGGGCCGTACATTCTCTTCCGGGAGCTGCTCCCGAACCTGGTCGGCCCGATCATCGTCTACTCGACGCTGCTCATCCCGACGAACATCCTCTTCGAGGCCAGCCTGAGCTTCCTCGGCGTCGGCATCCAGCCCCCGCAGGCGTCGTGGGGCGGCATGCTCAGCGAGGCGGTCAACTTCTACGAGGTCGACCCGCAGTTCATGATCGTGCCCGGCCTCGCAATCTTCGTCACCGTCCTGGCGTTCAACCTGCTCGGCGACGGACTCCGTGACGCTCTCGACCCGCGCAGCCGCTGATTCGCGGACGCGCCGAGAGCACATCAAGTTTCCAACAATGGAGGGGAAGCAGACCATCATGCGAAGGTCAGCGCTGGCCGCGGTGGCGGCAATCGGTACCGTGAGCCTGGTCCTCACGGGTTGCAGCAAGGCCGATGAGGGCAAGGACAACGGCGACAAGGGCAAGGCGGCCGGAGCCAACGCGGCGACGACCGGTGTCGTCAACGCCTCCACCCAGGCGGGTGGCACGGTCACGTACGAGTACTCGGACGTGCCGGACTCCTTCGACCCCGGCAACACGTACTACGCGTACATGTACAACCTCAGCCGGCTGTACGCCCGTCCGCTCATGACGTTCAAGCCCGCCCCGGGCGAGAAGGGCAACGAGCTGGTCCCGGACCTCGCGGCCGGTCCCGGCACCCCCGGTGACGGCGGCAAGACCTGGACGTACAAGCTGCGTCCGGGCCTGAAGTACGAGGACGGCTCCCCGATCACGTCCAAGGACGTGAAGTACGCCGTCGAGCGCTCCAACTTCGCGCGTGACGTGCTCTCGCTCGGCCCCAACTACTTCCAGCAGTTCCTCGAGGGCGGCGACAAGTACAAGGGCCCGTACAAGGACAAGAGCGCCAAGGGCCTGGCGTCGATCGAGACCCCGGACGACACCACGATCGTCTTCCACCTCAACCGCGCCTTCCAGGAGTTCGACTACCTGGTCGCCACGCCGCAGACGGCTCCGGTGCCGCAGGCCAAGGACACCGGCGTCGACTACGTCAAGAAGATCGTGTCCTCGGGCTCGTACAAGTTCGAGAGCTACGAGGAGGGCAAGCAGGTCACCCTCGTCCGCAACGAGAACTGGGACGCGAAGACCGACCCGCTGCGCAAGCAGTACCCCGAGAAGATCGTCGTCAAGCTGAAGGTCAACGCCGAGACCATCGACCAGGACGTCATGGCGGGCACCGCCATCGACCTCGGCGGTACCGGTGTCCAGGCCGCGACGCAGGCGAAGGTCGTCAACAGCAGCGACCTGAAGGCCAGCACCGACAACACCTACGGTGGCCGGCTCGTCTACATGGCGATCAACACCAAGGTCGCGCCGTTCGACAACGTCGAGTGCCGCAAGGCCGTGCAGTACGCGATCGACAAGGTCTCGGTCCAGACGGCCGAGGGCGGCCCGATCCGCGGCGACATCGCCACGACCGTGCTGCCGCCGGACATCCCGGGCTACGAGAAGTCCGACATCTACGCCACCGACGGCAACAAGGGCGACGTGGCCAAGGCCAAGGAGCACCTGAAGGCCTGCGGCAAGTCGACGATCAGCACCAACATCTCGGCGCGCAGCGACCGTCCGCAGGAGATCGACGCGGCCACCGCGATCATCGACTCGCTGAAGAAGGCCGGCATCACGGCCACGCTGAAGCAGTTCCCGTCGGGCAAGTACTTCACCGACGCGGCGGGCGTGCCGGCGTTCAAC
Organism: Streptomyces sp. NPDC048600; assembly: GCF_055587025.1. Taxonomy (NCBI): domain Bacteria; kingdom Bacillati; phylum Actinomycetota; class Actinomycetes; order Kitasatosporales; family Streptomycetaceae; genus Streptomyces; species Streptomyces sp. NPDC048600. The sequence goes on from NZ_JBVJGZ010000029.1 coordinate 38,541, forward strand.
AAGAAGCAGAACATCGGTCTGCACATGATGCAGTGGGGCTCCGACTGGCCGTCCGGCTACGGCTTCCTGCAGCAGATCCTGCACGGTGACGCGATCGGCGAGTCCGGCAACACCAACCTGTCGCAGCTCGACAACGCGGACGTCAACTCCCTGCTGGAGAAGGCGATCGGCACCGAGGACGGCGCCGAGCGCAACAGCCTCTACACCCAGATCGACAAGAAGACGATGGAGGAGGCGGCCCTCGTCCCGCTGACCTACTTCAAGGTCCTGCTGTACCGCCCGTCCAACTTCACCAACCTCACCTCGACGGCGGCCTTCAGCGGTCAGTACGACTACCTCAACATCGGCACGACCAAGAAGTAGCCCCGGAAGGCAGGTGAAGGCATTGGTGCCCGCGGGCTTCGCGGTCCGCGGGCACCAGCGCCGGTCCCCGTGATCTCGTATATCCTCCGCCGGACGGTCGCGGCAGTGATCCTGCTGCTGGTCGTCACCGCGGTCACCTTCGGCATCTTCTTCCTGCTGCCGCGGCTCGCCGGCCAGACCGTCGACCAGCTCGCCCAGCAGTACATCGGGAAGAATCCCTCGGCCGCCGACATCGCCGCGGTCAAGCACAACCTCGGACTGGACCAGCCCGTACACGTCCAGTTCTGGCACTTCGTCAAGGGGATCGTGTCGGGCGCCACGTACGACCTCGGCCCGACCACGGTGCACTGTGACGCGCCGTGCTTCGGCTACTCCTTCAAGACGCACGTCGAGGTCTGGCCGCAGCTCACCTCCCGTCTGCCGGTGACGATCTCGCTGGCCGCCGGTGCCGCGGTGCTCTGGCTGCTGTCCGGTGTGACGGCCGGTGTGATCTCCGCCCTGAAGCCGGGCTCGCTCCTCGACCGCACCTTCATGGGCGTGGCGCTGGCAGGCGTCTCGCTGCCCATGTTCTTCACGGGCAACCTCGCGCTGCTGCTCTTCACCTTCCAGTGGCCGATCTTCGGCCGCACCTACGTCCCGTTCACCGAGAACCCCTCGCAATGGGCCAACACGCTTTTCCCGGCGTGGTGTTCACTCGCGCTGCTCTACTCCGCCATCTACGCGCGGCTCACCCGCTCCGGCATGCTGGAGACGATGAGCGAGGACTACATCCGCACGGCGCGCGCCAAGGGCCTGCGTGAGGGCAAGGTCGTGGTGAAGCACGGTCTGCGGGCCGCGCTGACCCCGATCATCACCGTCTTCGGCATGGACCTCGGGCTGCTGCTGGGCGGTGCGGTGATCACCGAGACGGTGTTCTCGCTGCACGGCATCGGTGAGTACGCCGTGAAGTCCATCCAGGACAACGACCTGCCCCCGATCCTCGGCGTCACGCTGATCGCCGCCTTCTTCGTCGTGATCGCAAATCTCCTGGTGGACCTGTTGTACGCCGCCGCCGACCCGCGGGTGAGGCTCTCGTGACCGAACTGTCCAAGACCGGTGCCGCTGTCGGGGAGCCCGTCAAGGCCCCCGCCGGGGCGGGCACCGCCTTCCTCGACGTGCGTGACCTCAAGGTGCACTTCAGCACCGACGACGGTCTCGTCAAGTCCGTCGACGGACTCAGCTTCCAGCTGGAGAAGGGCAAGACCCTCTCCATCGTGGGCGAGTCCGGCTCCGGGAAGTCCGTCACCTCCCTCGCCATCATGGGACTGCACCGCCTCGGCTCGCGCGGCAAGAACGTGCGGATGTCCGGCGAGATCTGGCTCGACGGCAAGGAACTGATCTCCGCCGATCAGGACGAGGTGCGCCGGCTGCGCGGCCGCGAGATGGCGATGATCTTCCAGGACCCGCTGTCCGCGATGCACCCCTATTACACGGTGGGCAGCCAGATCGTGGAGGCGTACCGCGTCCACCACGACGTCAGCAGGAAGGTCGCGCGCAAGCGGGCGATCGAGATGCTCGACCGGGTCGGCATCCCCGAGCCCGCCAAGCGCGCCGACAGCCACCCGCACGAGTTCTCCGGCGGTATGCGCCAGCGCGCCATGATCGCCATGGCGCTGGTCAACAACCCCGAGCTGCTCATCGCGGACGAGCCGACGACCGCCCTCGACGTCACGGTCCAGGCGCAGATCCTCGACCTCATCCGGGACCTGCAGAAGGAGTTCGGCTCCGCGGTCGTCCTGATCACCCACGACCTCGGCGTGGTGGCCGAGATCGCGGACGACGTGCTGGTCATGTACGGCGGCCGGTGCGTGGAGCGCGGCTCGGTCGAGGGTGTCTTCAACCGGCCGCAGCACCCGTACACCTGGGGCCTGCTCGGCTCGATGCCCCGCCTCGACCGCGAGACCACGGACCGGCTCATCCCTGTCAAGGGACAGCCGCCGAGCCTCATCAACGTCCCCTCGGGCTGCGCCTTCCACCCCCGCTGCCCCTACGCGGATGTCCCCAAGGGCGAGGCCACCCGCACGACGCGCCCCGAACTGGCGCAGGTCGGCGGGGGACACTGGTCCGCCTGCCACCTCTCGCCCGAGGACCGTACGCGGATCTGGACCGAAGAGATTGCGCCGAAGCTGTGAGTGAGACGAAGAAGACGGACGTGGTCGTCCCGGCGCAGGCGTCGGCTCCCGACGAGCGTGACGTGCTGCTCAAGGTCACGGGCCTGACCAAGCACTTCCCCATCCGCAAGGGTGTGCTCCAGCGCCAGGTGGGCGCCGTCAAGGCGGTCGACGGGATCGACTTCGAGGTGCGCAAGGGCGAGACCCTGGGCGTGGTCGGCGAGTCGGGCTGCGGCAAGTCGACGATGGGACGGGTGATCACCCGGCTCCAGGACCCGACGGGCGGCACGATCCACTTCCAGGGCAAGGACATCACGCGGCTCAACACGGCCGGGATGCGTCCGCTGCGGCGGGACATCCAGATGATCTTCCAGGACCCGTACGGTTCCCTGAACCCCCGCCACACCATCGGCTCCATCGTCTCGGCGCCCTTCCGGCTGCAGAACGTGGAACCCGAGGGCGGTGTGAAGAAGGAGGTCCAGCGCCTCCTCGGCCTCGTCGGGCTGAGCCCGGAGCACTACAACCGCTACCCGCACGAGTTCTCCGGCGGCCAGCGCCAGCGCATCGGCATCGCCCGCGCGCTCGCGCTGAACCCGAAGCTCGTCGTCGCCGACGAGCCGGTCTCCGCGCTGGACGTGTCGATCCAGGCCCAGGTCGTGAACCTGCTGGACGACCTCCAGCAGGAACTGGGCCTGACGTACGTGATCATCGCGCACGACCTCTCGGTCGTCCGGCACGTCTCGGACCGGATCGCGGTGATGTACCTCGGCAAGATCGTGGAGCTGGCCGACCGCGACCTGCTCTACAAGTCGCCGATGCACCCGTACACCAAGGCCCTGATGTCGGCGGTGCCGATCCCGGACCCGGGGCGCAGGGGAGCCAAGAGCGAGCGCATCCTGCTCAAGGGTGACGTGCCCTCGCCGATCTCGCCGCCCAGCGGCTGCCGCTTCCACACCCGGTGCTGGAAGGCCACGGAGATCTGCCGGACGACCGAGCCGCCGCTGCTCCAGCTGCGCCCGGGCCAGCAGGTCGCCTGCCACCACCCGGAGAACTTCGAGGACCAGCAGCCGCAGGACACGGTGCTGCTGAGCGCCGCGAAGGAGGCGGCGGAGCTGGTGCCGGACGCGGTGGTGGCGGAGTCGGCAGCGGAGAAGTCCCCGGAGCCGGCCGAGCCGGAGCCGGCCGTGTCCACCGCCGATTCGGCCGACCCTGAGCCGGTCGAGGTCTCGAAGTCGGAGACCGCGAAGTCCGACGAGAAGTAACCCTGTGACGCAGCCCCTGCCTTGCAATGCAAGGCAGGGGCTCTGTCATAGGTAAGAATGTAGGGTGCTTGAGCAACTCTTCAGCCCGTCCGTCCAGCACACGCTCGACCTGATCGGCATCTTTGTCTTCGCCATCTCCGGCGCGCTGCTGGCTGTCCGCAAGAACTTCGACGTCTTCGGCATCGCCGTCCTCGCCGAGGTCACCGCGCTCGGCGGCGGACTCATCCGCGACCTCGTCATCGGGGCGGTGCCCCCGGCGGCGTTCACGGACCTCGGGTACTTCTCCACCCCGCTGCTCGCCGCGCTCCTGGTGTTCTTCCTGCACCCGGAGGTGGAGCGCATCCAGGTAGGCGTGAACGTCTTCGACGCGGCCGGCCTCGGCCTGTTCGCGGTCTCCGGCACGATAAAGGCGTACGAGTACGGGCTGAATCTGACCGCCTCGGCGGCGCTCGGCCTCGCCACCGCCGTCGGCGGCGGTGTCCTGCGGGACGTGCTCGCCAACGAGATCCCCTCGCTGCTGCGCTGGGACCGCGACCTGTACGCGGTGCCGGCGATGGTCGGCGCGGGCATCGTCGTCCTGTGCATCCGCTTCGACGCGCTGACCGCCTTCACCTCGGGGCTGGCCGTCGTGACGGCCTTCGTGCTGCGGCTGCTGGCGATGAAGTACCACTGGCGGGCGCCCAGGGCGTGGAACCGCAGGTCGACGGCGCGGGAGGCGGACGACGTCTAGGTGGGACGGGTTGGCGCGAGGGGAAAAGCTACCGCTTAGTAGTTTCCTGTTGTACGGTACCTGTATGGCTCAGGCATCCCAGGCGCTCATCGGCGACAGCGAGTTCGACCGAGACACCGCGCTCACCCGCCGCACCGAGGGCGTCTACGACATCGACCTCTCGGCAGGCTGGACCATCATCAACGCGGTCAACGGCGGCTATCTGCTGGCCGTGCTGGGCCGCGCGCTCGCCGACGCCCTGCCCCACCCGGACCCGTTCTCCGTCTCCGCCCACTATCTGACGGCGTCCCAGCCGGGCCCGGCGGTCGTGCGCACGGAGGTCGTCCGCACCGGCCGCACGCTGTCGACCGGCCAGGCCTCGCTGTTCCAGTACGACGAGCAGGGCGCCGAGGTCGAGCGGATCCGCGTCCTCGCCTCCTACGGCGATCTGGGCACCCTGCCCGACGACGTCCGCACCACGGCCCGGCCGCCGGCGATCCCACCGATGAGCCAGTGCTTCGGCCCCGAGGACGGTCCCGCCCCGGTCGACGGCAGTTCGGCCATCACGGAGCGGCTGATGCTCAAGCTGGACCCGTCGACCCTCGGCTGGGCGCTCGGACAGCCCTCCGGCAACGGGGAGATGCGCTCCTGGTTCGGCCTCGCCGACGGCCGCGACATGGACCCGCTGTCCCTCCTCCTCGCCGTGGACGCCCTCCCGCCGACCGCCTTCGAGTTGGGCATCAAGGGCTGGGTCCCCACCGTCGAACTCACCGTCCACATCCGCTGCCGCCCGGCCCCGGGCCCGGTCCGCGTCTCCATCACCACCCGCAACCTCGCGGGCGGCTTCCTGGAGGAGGACGCGGAGGTCTGGGACACCCAGGGCCGCCTGGTGGCCCAGTCCCGCCAACTGGCCCGAGTTCGCCTCCCCTGACCCCAACCCCCTAGGGGCCCGGGGAACTGTGCGCCCAGCCCGACGGACGTGCAGCCGCAAACCGCCCCTGAAGGGGCGCCGGGAACTGCGCGATCAACCACGACGCCGGGAATGCCGCACACCTCTCCGCAGGCCGCGTCCCGTCCTCGACGGGGCCGAGCGCAACTCCCCTGGGGGCGCGGGGAGCTGCGCGCCCAGCCCGACGGACGTGCAGCCGCAAGCCGCCCCTGAAGGGGCGCGGGGAACTGCGCGATCAACCACGACGCCGGGAAGGCCGCGCACCTCCCCGCAGGCCGCGTCAGGTCCTTGACGCGGCCGAGCGCAACTCCCCTAGGGGCGCGGGGAACTGCGCGACAAGCCACAACGGACGTGCAGCCGCAAGCCGCCCATAAAGGGGCGCGGGGAACTGCGCGACAAGCCACGACGGACGTAAAGCCGCAAAGCCCGCCGCAGGCACCCCCCGGACGTCAGTCCAGCCAGTACACCCGCCCCACACTGATAAGCCGCAACCGGCGGGACGCCACCCGCGCAACCCACCCCCGCTCCTCCTCGGACCCCGCCTCCAGGAACAACGAAGCCGTGCCCAGCATCTGATCGACGTACAGCCCGGCCAGCATCCGGACGTCGTCGTCGCTCCACCCCACCGCCTGCGGATCCTTCGCCAGCTCGGTCTTCACCTCCTCGGTGAACCGATCGAGCTGCTCCCGGATGGCCGCCCTCACCGACTGCACCCCACCGTGCCGCTCCCGGGCGATGAACCGGACGTGCGCGGGATGCGCCGCCACATGCCCGGCGATCAACTCCACCGCACGCGCGATGCGTTCCTCGCCGTCCCCCGTCGTGGACACGACGGTCCGGATCATCGGATGCAGACTGCCTAGCGCCTCCTCCACCAGCGCCACCCCGAGGTCCGCCGTGGACCGGAAGTGCCGGTAGAAGGCCGTCGGCGCGACGCCCACCGCCCGGGTGACCTCGCGCAGCCCCAGACTGCTCAGGCTCTGCTCCTCCAGCAGCTGGAGCGCCGCGTCCAGGAGGGCCTGACGGGTCTTGAGTTTCTGGGCCTGCCGGGCACCGAGGGTGTGACTCATGCCATGCAGTTAACAACTGTTCTCCGGAATTGGGAAGTCGCCCGGTGCGCTAGACTCTCCAGTCAGTGAACAACTGTTACTACAACCGTTCACCGAAGCTTCACGGGGCAGACCCGTGAGGCGTTCCGGAGGGGGATTACGTCCCATGCTGTTCCTCGTCGCCGCGCTGCTGCTGCTCGGTGTCGTCCTGGGCACCGTCGCCCACGCACCGCTCTCCTTCACCGTCGTCGCGGCCGCCGTCATCGCCGCCTGGCTCGGCGTCTTCGCCCTGCGCGAGCGCCACGCCCGCCGCCGGCACACGCCCACCCGCTGAACCGCCGGGAGTCAACGCCATGCATCTCACCGCACCGGCCGTCGGCCGGACCACCGCCCGTGACGCCGACGGCATGGCCGTCGCGTCCTTCGTCCTCGGCCTTCTCGGCCTGCTGGTCTTCAACTTCTTCCTCGGACCGATCGCCGTCGTCCTGGCGGCCGCGGCCCTGTGGCGCGGGACCCGGCGACGCGGCCGGGCCCTCCTCGGCCTCGGCCTCGGCGTGGCCGACCTGGTCGTGCTCGCCGCGTTCATGCACGCCGACAGCACCATCTCCTGGAGCTTCTAGCGCCCCAGGAGTCACCGGGGCCCCAGGGCACCGCGCGCGGCCGACACCGCACGCGGTGCCCTCAACGGCGCCCCGTAGAATCGGCGTCACCATGGCATACCTCGACCACGCCGCGACGACGCCGATGCTCCCGGAGGCGGCTGAGGCGCTGACCGCCCAGCTGGGCGTGACCGGAAACGCCTCTTCCCTCCACGCCTCGGGCCGCCGGGCCCGCCGCACGGTCGAGGAAGCCCGCGAGACCCTCGCGGAGGCGCTGGGCGCCCGGCCCAGCGAGGTCGTCCTCACCTCGGGCGGCACCGAGGCGGACAACCTCGCGGTCAAGGGCCTGTACTGGGCCCGCCGCGACGCCGACCCCGCCCGCGTCCGGGTGCTGGCCAGCCCCGTCGAGCACCACGCCGTCCTCGACGCCGTGCACTGGCTCGGCGACCACGAGGGCGCCGTGATCGAGTACCTCCCCGTCGACGCGCACGGCCGGGTCCACCCGGACGCCCTGCGCGAGGCCATCGCCGCCAACCCCGACGACGTGGCGCTCGCCACCGTGATGTGGGCCAACAACGAGATCGGCACGCTGATGCCGGTCCGTGAACTGGCCGACGCGGCCGCCGAGTTCGACGTGCCCCTGCACGCCGACGCGGTGCAGGCCTTCGGACAGGTCCCGGTCGACTTCGACGCCTCCGGCCTCGCCGCCATGACCGTCTCCGGCCACAAGATCGGCGGGCCGTACGGCATCGGCGCGCTGCTCCTCGGCCGGGAGTACAGCCCCGTGCCCGTGCTGCACGGCGGCGGCCAGGAGCGCCATGTCCGCTCCGGCACGCTCGACGTCCCCGCCGTCGCCTCCTTCGCGGTCGCCGGGCGGCTCGCCGTCGAGCACCGCGAGTGGTTCGCCCGAGAGATCGGCGCCCTGCGCGACGACCTGATCACCGCCGTCCGTACGGCCGTACCCGACGCCGTCCTCGGCGGCGACCCGGACCCTGCGGGGCGGCTGCCCGCCAACGCCCACTTCACCTTCCCCGGCTGCGAGGGCGACTCCCTGCTCCTGCTGCTCGACGCCCAGGGCATCGAGTGCTCCACCGGCTCCGCCTGCACGGCCGGCGTCGCGCAGCCCAGCCACGTCCTGCTGGCCACCGGCACCGACCCGGACCTGGCCCGCGGCACCCTGCGCTTCTCCCTCGGCCACACCTCCACCGCGGCCGACGTCGAGGCCGTCGCCAAGGCCATCGGCCCGGCGGTGGAACGGGCCCGCGCGGCCGGCCTGAGCTGACCCGGCCCGGGGCGTGCGCGGCCCTGCCCCCGGGGCGCGTCCGGCGCCAGGGCGCTAGGCCCTGCCCGCCCCCGTGCCCGACGGCCGCGGGCTGGGCGTGTGGGTGGCGGACGTACGCGCCCGCCGGACCAGTTTCAGATATCGGTCCCAGTCCCAGTGCGGCCCCGGATCGGTGTGGTCGGTGCCCGGCACCTCCACATGGCCGATGATGTGCTCGCGGTCGACCGGGATGTCGTAGCGCGCGCATATACGGGCCGTCAGCCGTGCCGAGGCCGCGTACATCGCGTCCGTGAAGGACGCGGGGTCCTCGACGAAACCGGCGTGCTCGATCCCCACACTGCGTTCGTTGTAGTCGCGGTTGCCCGCGTGGTACGCCACGTCCAGCTCGCGGATCATCTGCGTGATGTGGCCGTCGTCGCGGACTATGTAGTGCGCGGCGGCGCCGTGGCCCGGGTCCTGGAACACCCGCACCGCGCTCGCGAAGCTGCCCTGGGTGACATGGATGACCACCAGATCGACGCCGTAGTCCTCCGGCCGGTCCGCCCAGCGGAAGTTGGCCTCGGACGCGGGCGTCCAGCGGGCGCCCGTGAAGTCGACCTCGCCCGCCTTGCGCGGCCTGCGCACACCCGGCGTCCGCCACCACAGCCGCCGCAGTTCGTCGCGGGCGAGCACGGCCGTGCCGGCCGCCGCCGCCATGCCGCCGACGAGCAGGGCACGCCGCCTGATCCGCCGGTCGGTGTCCCGGGTGGCCCCCGTAGTACGTCCCATGTGATCCACAACGGATACTCGCGGGCCCCGGTTCCCGCGCCCCCGTACCCTGGAAGGGTTATGACTGACACCCCGCAGCGCTCCCGTCCCCTCCGCGTCCTCGCCGCCATGTCCGGCGGCGTCGACTCCGCCGTAGCCGCCGCCCGCGCGGCCGAGGCGGGCCACGACGTGACCGGCGTCCATCTCGCCCTCTCCGCGAACCCCCAGTCCTTCCGCACGGGCGCGCGGGGCTGCTGCACCATCGAGGACTCCCGCGACGCCCGCCGCGCCGCGGACGTCATCGGCATCCCGTTCTACGTCTGGGACCTCGCCGACCGCTTCCGCGAGGACGTCGTCGAGGACTTCGTCGCCGAGTACGAGGCGGGCCGTACGCCCAACCCGTGCCTGCGCTGCAACGAGAAGATCAAGTTCGCGGCCCTGCTGGACAAGGCCCTCGCCCTCGGCTTCGACGCGGTCTGCACGGGCCACTACGCCCAGGTGATCGTCGCCGAGGACGGCACCCGCGAGCTGCACCGCGCCTCCGACATGGCCAAGGACCAGTCCTACGTCCTCGGTGTCCTGGACGACCGGCAGCTGGCGCACGCCCTGTTCCCGCTGGGCGACACGGTGACGACGAAGGACGAGATCCGCGCCGAGGCCGAGCGCCGCGGCCTGGCCGTCGCCAAGAAGCCCGACTCGCACGACATCTGCTTCATCGCCGACGGCGACACCCAGGGCTTCCTCGCCCGGCGCCTCGGCAAGGCCGAGGGCGACATCGTCGACGAGGCCGGCACCAAGCTCGGCACCCACGAGGGCGCGTACGGCTTCACCATCGGCCAGCGCAAGGGCCTGCGCATCGGTGTCCCCGCCGCCGACGGCAAGCCGCGCTACGTCCTGGACATCTCCCCGGTGGACAACACCGTCACCGTCGGCCCGGCGGCCTCCCTGGACGTCACCGCCCTGTCGGCCGTCAAGCCCCGCTGGTGCGGCGCCGCCCCCACCGGCCCCGGCACGTACACCGCCCAGCTGCGCGCCCACGGCGGCGAGACCGAGGTCACCGCCGAGATCGTCGACGGCTCCCTGGAGGTCACCTTCGCCGAGCCGGTCCGCGGCGTCGCCCCCGGCCAGGCGATCGTGCTCTACGACGGCACGCGCGTGGTGGGCTCGGCGACGATCGCGTCGACCAGGCGCGCGGCGGCCCTGTCGAACCCGTGACCGTGACGGGCGCGAAGGCCGCCACGGGCGACTGCGTGGACGTGCGGTAGCGCTTCCGCCGCGTGGGACGGCGGCGGGGGCCGACCCCGTACGGTGGACGCCATGAACATCTGCGTCTTCCTCTCCGCCGCCGACCTCGACGACCGCTACACCCGCCCCGCGCGGGAGTTCGCCGAACTGCTGGGCAAGGGCGGACACACGCTGGTGTGGGGCGGGTCTGACGTCGGTCTGATGAAGGTCGTGGCGGACGGCGTGCAGTCGTCGGGCGGCCGGCTGCTGGGCGTCTCGGTCGGTTTCCTGGCCGCCAAGGCCCGCGCGGGCGCCGACGAGATGGTGATCGCCGCGGACCTCGCCGAGCGCAAGAAGCTGCTTCTGGAGAAGGCCGACGCCGTGGTCGTCATGGTCGGCGGCACGGGCACGCTCGACGAGGCGACCGAGATCCTGGAGCTGAAGAAGCACGGCCACACCGGCAAGCCGGTCGTGCTGCTCAACACCGCCGGGTTCTACGACGGCCTCAAAGAGCAGTTCCGCCGTATGGAGGACGAGGGCTTCCTGCCCCGGCCGCTCACCGAGCTGGTGTTCTTCGCCGAGGAGCCGGTGGGCGCGCTGGCGTACCTGGAGGAGAGCCGGGGCATCCGCTAGGGCGATCCGCCAGGGCGGTGGAGCGGCGGCGGTCCGGAGGTCCCGGAGGTCCCGGCGCGCGGGGGTGCGACCATGGCGGACATGGCAACTCATGTGATCACCGGGGCCGGTTCCGGCATCGGCGCGGCCGTGGCCCGCCGTCTGCACGCGCGCGGGGACGAGCTCGTGCTTCACGCGCGCGACGCGGGCCGTGCGAAGGAGCTGACGGCCGAGTTCCCCGGTGCCCGGACCCTGGTCGGCGACCTGGCGGACCCCGACCGGCTCAGCTGGGCCTTCTCCCACCAGACCCTGCCGGAGCGGGTGGACACCCTGCTGCACATCGCCGGTGTCGTCGACCTCGGGCCGGTCGGCGACCTGACGCCGAAGACCTGGCACCACCAGCTCAACGTCAACCTGATCGCCCCGGCCGAGCTGACCCGGCACTTCCTGCCGCAGCTGCGCACGACGCGCGGGCACGTGGTGTTCGTCAACTCCGGCGCGGGCCTGAACGCGCATGCCGAGTGGTCCGCCTACGCCGCGTCCAAGCACGGCCTCAAGGCCCTGGCCGACTCCCTCCGCCACGAGGAGCACGCGAACGGCGTCCGGGTCACCTCCGTCTACCCCGGGCGTACGGCCAGTCCCATGCAGGCCAAGGTCCATCAGCAGGAGGGCAAGGAGTACGACGCGTCGAAGTGGATCGACCCCGAGTCCGTCGCGACGACGATCCTCACGGCCATCGACCTCCCCGCCGACGCCGAGATCAACGACCTGACAGTCCGCCCGGGCCGCTGACCCCCGCTTTCCTCGCCCCCACCCGTCCCATCCCGGGGCAGCCGCCCCCGGCCTCCGGACCTTTACCCACCCACCACCCGAATCGCCCACTCAGGAAGCGGCGCCGAAGCCCCACACCCGTCTCGTCCTCAGGGACCCCGCCCCTGATCCTGGGGCCTTGCCCGCCCACCACCCGAAGCGGTCGGTCAGGAAGCGGGGCGGTCGGAGCCACTCAGCCCGTCTCGTCCTCGGGGGCTCCGCCCGCCACCCGAATCGGTCGGTAAAGAGCGGGCCCCGGTCCCACTCGGCCCGTCCGGCGATTGAGGACGAGGCCCGTTCAGGGCCGCGGCGGGGGCCGGGGGGCGGCAGCCCCCGGGACGGGACGGGTAGGGGCGGCGGGGGCGGGGGAAAGACCGGCCGGGGACGCCGATCCCGGCACCTACGTAGGCTTCGCAGCGTGAACGAACACTTCAGCTTCGCCCCCGCCACCGGCATCGGCTCCATGCCCGGCGGAGACGCCCGAGAGGCCGCCAAGACCGTCACCGGCAGCTTCGAGGACTTCCCCTTCCTCGCCGAACTCCCCGCCCGCGGCCCCGGCGCGGACATGATCGGCCGAACCGCGGGCCTGCTCGTGGAGCTGTACGCGCGCGTGGAGCCCAGCGGCTGGCGCCTCGGCGACCACCCGGGCCGCGACACCAAGCGGGCCCGCTCCTGGCTGGGAGAGGACCTCGACGCGCTGGAGGAGTTCACCCAGGACTACACCGGCCAGCTGAAGGTGCAGGCCGTAGGCCCCTGGACCCTCGCCACCAGCCTCGAGCTGAGGAACGGCGAGTCCGCGCTCTCCGACCCGGGCGCCTGCCGCGACCTCACCGGCTCCCTCGCCGAGGGCCTGCGCCAGCACCTGGCCGAGCTCCGCCGCCGCGTCCCCGGCGCCCAACTGGTCCTCCAGCTCGACGAACCGTCGCTGACCGCCGTACTGCGCGGCCATGTGAAGACCGCCAGCGGCTACCGCACCCACCGCGCCGTCGACCGGCAGATCGTCGAGGCCGCGCTCCGGGACGTGATCGGGGTGCACGAGGAGGGCCGGACCGTGGTCCACTCGTGCGCGCCGGACGTACCGTTCGCGCTTCTGCGCCGGGCGGGCGCGGTCGGCATCTCGTTCGACTTCTCGCTCCTCACCGAGCGTGACGACGAGGTGATCGGTGAGGCCGTGGAGGCGGGCACGCGGCTGTTCGCCGGTGTCGTGCCGACAGCGGACGGCCGATTGTCAGACCCTGCCGGTAGCGTCATGGGTGTCAGGACGCTGTGGCGCAGGTTGGGGCTGCGGCCGGGGCTTCTCCCGGAGGCGGTCACGGTGACTCCGGCATGCGGACTCGCGGGGGCCTCCCCGGAGTACGCCCGCCGGGCTCTCGCCCATTGTGTCCGGGCGGCGAGATCCCTCGCGGACAACCCTGAGTAACGGGAGGACGACACGGTGGCCGGCGACAAGCAAGCGGAGACGACGGTGCCCGCCGAGGCGCGGGAGCGGCACGTGCAGCTCGCTGAGCAGATCGAGGAGCACCGCTTCCGGTACTACGTGAACGACGCTCCGGTCATCAGCGACGCGGACTTCGACCAACTCCTGCGCACCCTGGAGGCGTTGGAGGAGGAGTACCCGGAGCTGCGGACGCCCGACTCGCCCACGCAGAAGGTGGCGGTCGAGTTCTCGACGGACCTGGCCGAGGTCGAGCACAGAGAGCGCATGCTCTCCCTCGACAACGTCTTCGACGACGAGGGTCTCGCCGCCTGGGCCGAGCGCATCCACAAGGACGTCGGCACGCCCGATCACCATTTCCTGTGCGAGCTGAAGGTCGACGGTCTCGCCGTCAACCTGACGTACGAGCACGGCCGGCTCACGCGCGCGGCCACCCGCGGCACGGGCCGGATCGGCGAGGACATCACTCCGAACGTGATGACCATCGCCGAGATCCCGCACCGGCTCGACGGTGATCATGTGCCCGATCTCGTGGAGATCCGCGGCGAGGTGTACTTCCCCATGGAGGACTTCGCCGGGCTCAACGAGCGCCGGATCGAGGCGGGGGAGAAGCCGTACGCCAACCCCCGCAACTCCGCCTCCGGTTCGCTGCGGCAGAAGGACCCGAAGGTCACGGCGACCCTGCCGCTGCACATGGTCGTGCACGGCATCGGCGCCCTGGAGGGCTTCGAGCCGCTCACCCGGCTGTCGGAGGCGTACGGCCTGCTCAAGAGCTGGGGTCTGCCGACCTCCCCGTACAACAGGGTGGTCGACGGTCTCGACGGGGTAAGGGAGTTCGTCGCCTACTACGGCGAGGCCGCGAACCGGCACTCGGTGGCGCACGAGATCGACGGCGTGGTCGTCAAGCTCGACGAGATCCCGCTCCAGGGCCGCCTCGGCTCGACCTCGCGCGCGCCGCGCTGGGCGACGGCGTACAAGTACCCGCCGGAGGAGGTCAACACCAAGCTGGTCAACATCCGTGTGGGAGTGGGCCGTACGGGCCGGGTCACGCCGTACGCGCAGGTCGAGCCGGTCACGGTGGCGGGCTCGGAGGTCGAGTTCGCGACGCTGCACAACCAGGACGTCGTGAAGGCCAAGGGCGTGCTGATCGGCGACACCGTGGTCATCCGCAAGGCCGGTGAGGTCATCCCGGAGATCCTCGGTCCGGTGGTCGACCTGCGGGACGGTACGGAGCGCGAGTTCGTGATGCCGTCGCAGTGCCCGGAGTGCGGGACGCCGCTGAAGGCGATGAAGGAGGGCGACGTCGACCTGCGCTGCCCCAACGCCCGCACCTGTCCCGCCCAGTTGCGTGAGCGGATGTTCTACCTCGCGGGCCGCGCCTGTCTGGACATCGAGCACTTCGGCTATGTGGCGGCGGCCGCCCTCACCCAGCCGCTGGAGCCGTCCGAGCCGCCCCTGGCCGACGAGGGCGACCTGTTCGACCTCACCGTCGAGAAGCTGCTGCCGATCAGGGCGTACGTCCTCGACAAGGACAGCGGGCTGCCCAAGCGGGACCCGAAGACGGGGGAGGACAAGGTCGCCACCGTCTTCGCCAACAAGGACGGCGAGGCGAAGAAGAACACCCTCGCGCTGCTGGCGAACATCGAGGCGGCGAAGACGCGCTCGCTGGCCCGCTTCCTCAACGGCCTGTCCATCCGGCATGTCGGCCCGGTCGCCGCGGAGGCGCTGGCCCGCGCGTTCCGTTCGCTCGACCGGATCGACGAGGCGAGCGAGGAGGAGCTGACGGCGGTCGACGGCGTGGGCGGGATCGTCGCCAAGGCCGTCAAGGAGTGGTTCGCCGAGGACTGGCACCGCGAGATCGTCCGCAAGTGGAAGGCCGCCGGAGTCACCCTGGAGGACGAGGGCGCCGGTGAGGACCAGGGGCCGCGGCCGCTGGAGGGCCTCACCGTCGTGGTCACCGGCACCCTGGAGCGCTACACCCGTGACGGCGCCAAGGACGCCCTCCAGAACCAGGGCGCGAAAGTGACCGGTTCGGTGTCGAAGAAGACCTCGTTCGTCGTTGTGGGTGACAACCCCGGTTCAAAACACGACAAGGCAATGCAGCTCAAGGTTCCCGTGCTGAACGAGGACGGCTTCGACATCCTGCTCGCACAGGGTCCGGAAGCCGCCGCGGAGGCCGCGCTTCCGACCGGGGAGTAGCGGTTGAAGGCCACCCGATCGGCGCATATCAGTTGCATACGGGTGGCACGGGCGTATTCGGGCAACCGTCGACGACCGCTGCCCGAGGAAGCCCTCCGCGTCCTACTGTTGAGGAATGCACCTGCCGGGCCCAGCCGCGGTCGGGGCATCCCCCCGCTTCTGGACAGCAGCGGGAAAGGGTTTTCCGACGCGGTGCCGATGCGGAACGTCGGGCATCGGGCCGCGGGGCGTGGGCACCGCCGGCTGTGAGAGGGACGGGAATGGAACCGACCGAGAGCGCCGCCCCGGACTCATGGCTGCGCCGGCTCTCCGGCGCGTGGCGCGAGGGCCGGGCACAGCGTTGGCGGTCCGGCGCGTCCGACCGCGCCGCCGACCAGGGCGGCCCCGATCTGCTCGCCGGTCCGCTCGGCGCCGATCCGCTCGGCACCCGTCCACTCGGCACGGCGCCGCTCGCGGCCGGCCGCGTCCCCGGACTGCACGGCGGCGAGGCCGACCGGACCCCGACCTGGCCCGCCCTGCCCGCCGCCGTCGTCGCGGCCGCCGGCTTCGCGCTGGGCGCCGGTTTCTACCGCGCTTTCACCGGCAGCCACGCCCTCTTCCCGTCCGGTACGGCCGGCTGGTCGCTGGCCGTGCTGACGGGTCTGATCGTCGGCCATCTGGTCATGCTCGGCCGCGCCCGCTGGTGGGGCGGCACGGGCTCCGGAGCCGCCCTCACCCTCGCCGTCCTGCTGCTGTACGGCTGGGTGCCCGCCGGGATGGTCAGCCTCACCGTGGTGGTGCTGGTCGGCATAGCCCGCCGCAACCGCTGGCGGCAGGGCGTGCTGCACGGCGCGGTGGACATCCTCGGCATCGGCGCGGGCGCCCTGACGCTGGCGGCCTTCGGCCGGGTGCCGTCGGTGGAGCACTCCTGGAACCCCGAGGCGTGGACGGTCTACACCGTGCCCGAGATAATGCTGACCGCGGGCGCCTATCTCGCCGTCTCGCGCGTCCTGCTCTGGTACCTGCACGCGCCCCGCTCCGGCGGGCTGCCGACGATCGCCCGCACCGCCCTGCTCAGACAGGGCCTGGTCGCCGTCGCGCTGCTCGGCATAGCGCCCCTGGTGTGCGTGGTCGCGATCGCCAAGCCGATCCTGCTGCCGCTGTTCGCGATCCCGCTCATCGCCCTCGACTCCACCTTGTGGATAGCCAGGGCCCGGGCCGAGGAGCAGTTGCGCGACCCGCTCACCGGACTGCCCAACCGGCAGTGGCTGCTGGAGCGCATCTGGACCGCCCTGGACGACGCCGACCGCATCGGCGCCCGCGCGGCCCTGATGCTGATCGACCTCGACCGTTTCAGATCGGTCAACGACACCCTGGGGCATCTCGCCGGAGACCGGCTGCTGCTCCAGACCGCGGACCGGCTCCGGCTGGCCCTCCCGCGCGGCGCCGAGGTCGCCCGGCTCGGCGGCGACGAGTTCGCCGTCTTACTGCCGGTCGCCGACTCCACCACCTCAGCGACCCGCATCGCCCGCGGCATCGTCGCCGCGCTCAGCTCCCCGCTCGACCTCGACGGCCTCACCCTGGTCCTGGAGGCCAGCGCGGGAGTCGCCGTCTTCCCCGACCACGCGCTGGACGCCGAGGGCCTGCTGCGCCGCGCGGACGTGGCGATGTACCAGGCCAAGCGGGACCGTACGGGGGTCGAGGTGTACGAGTCCAAGCGCGACTCCAACACCCCCGACCGGCTCGGTCTGCTGGCCGACCTGCGCCGCGCGCTCGACGCGCACGAGGTGCAGCTGCACTACCAGCCCAAGGTCCGCTTCGACGGACAGGTGGCCGGCCTGGAGGCCCTGGTGCGCTGGGTGCACCCGGAGCGGGGCAAGGTGCCGCCGGACGAGTTCATTGCCATCGCCGAGTCCTCCGGCCTGATGCCGCACCTCACCGAGTACGTCCTGGAGACCGCGCTCGGGCAGGTCGCCGAGTGGCGCTCCCAGGGGCTGTTCGTGCCCGTCGCGGTCAATGTCTCCCCGCGTGATGTGCACACCCCCGGTTTCGCCGGTTCGGTCGCCGCGCGGCTGGCCCGGCACGGGGTGCCCGCGGGGGCGCTCCAGCTGGAGATCACCGAGCATGTCCTCCTGGAGGACCCCCAGCGCGCCGCCGACACCCTCGCGGGGCTCACCGGGCACGGCGTGAAGATGTCCCTCGACGACTTCGGCACGGGGTACTCCTCGCTCGTGCATCTGCGGCGGCTGCCGGTGAGCGAGCTGAAGATCGACCGCTCGTTCGTGGCGCGGCTCGCCGTCGACAACGAGGACGCCGAGATCGTGCGCTGCACCGTCGATCTCGCCCACTCGCTGGGGCTTCTCGTCGTTGCCGAGGGGGTCGAGGACGACGAGACGTGGGAGCGGTTGCGGGATCTGCGGTGTGATGCGGTGCAGGGGTGGCTGGTCGCTGCGGCCATGCCTGCGGATGAGACGACCGCGTGGTTGCGGGCGCGGGGGGTTCGGGGGTGGGAGCGGCCCCGGGCGGCTCTGCCCGCCGCCGAGTAGTTCTTCGCCGCGTTTGGGGTGTGCCGCGTTTGGGGTGTGCCGCGGTTCGTCGTCGTGCGTCTGCGGCGGTGTTGTGGCTTGTCGCGCAGTTCCCCGCGCCCCTAATGACCTGCGCCGTTCCCCGCGCCCGCCCCTGAAGACTCGTGTAGTTCCTCCCGCCCCCTGAGAGATGTGCGCCGGTCCCCGCGCCCCTAAGGGTCTGCGCAGCTCCCCGCGAACCTGGAGGCTCGCGTGCCCCTGGGAGATTGCCGGACCGCTGGTCCTTGTGCTCTCGGTGGGATTCATTTCGGGTCCATGGGCGTTGTGAAGGTGACTGGTGGGCGGTTCTCAGGGGGTTGGGGCGTGTCGTTGTTCGTGCCGGGGTTCGATGAGACCGTTGTCGTGCGGGACGCCGACGCGGAGGTGGTGGGTGCGGACCCGGTGGCCGTGAAGCTGCTGGCCGACAGCAGTGCCACCGGAGGGGCGCTGTCCACGGTCCGGGTCACGCTGGGGGAGGGGGCCGACGGCGCCAGGCCGCATCTGCACCGCAACTCCGCGGAGATGTTCTTCCTGCTCGACGGCGCCCTCGACGTCCTCTCCGGCGACGACGTGGTGACCGCCGGGCGCGGTGACCTGGTCGTCGTCCCGCCGGGCCGGCCGCACGCCTTCGCCGCCGTCCCGGGCAGCACGGCCGATCTGCTCATCGTCATCACGCCCGGAGTGGAGCGCTTCGAGTACTTCCGCCACCTCAGGCGCATCCGTCTGGGCGAGGTCGGCCCGGAGAGCCTGCTGGAGGTCCAGGACCTCTACGACAACCACTTCCTGGGCAGCCCCGCATGGGACGCCCGCCGATGAGGGCTCAACCGTTTAACGGGCACAGCCCCCCGCCCCCTAGGATTGGGGCTAGTCGTCACATTCGCGTCTGCCCCGCGGGCGGACGACGGGAATGTGACGACTAGCCCCAGCCCCGAACCACACACACTCACCCCAGAGGATCGCTGCATGCCTGGCATCACGCGCGAGGAGGTCGCCCACCTCGCCCGGCTGGCGCGTCTGGAGCTGAAGCCCGAAGAGCTCGAACACTTCGCGGGACAGCTGGACGACATCATCGGCGCGGTCGCCCGCGTCAGCGAGGTCGCCGACCAAGACGTACCGCCGACCTCGCACCCGCTCCCGCTGACGAATGTCATGCGCCAGGACGAGGTGCGTCCGTCGCTCACCCCCGAGCAGGCGCTCTCCGGCGCCCCGGCCCAGGAGCAGCAGCGTTTCAAGGTGCCGCAGATCCTGGGGGAGGACTAAGCCATGACGGACAACGTCACCATCATCAAGCTCACCGCCGCCGAGACCGCCGCGAAGATCGCCTCCGGTGAGCTGACGGCCGTCCAGGTCACCGAGGCCCACCTCGCCCGCATCGAGGCCGTCGACGAGAAGGTGCACGCCTTCCTGCACGTCGACCGTGAGGGCGCCCTGGCGCAGGCCCGTGCCGTGGACGCCAAGCGGGAGGCCGGCGAGAAGCTCGGTCCGCTCGCCGGTGTGCCGCTCGCGCTCAAGGACATCTTCACCACCGAGGGCATCCCGACGACCGTCGGCTCCAAGATCCTCGAGGGCTGGATCCCGCCGTACGACGCGACGCTCACCAAGCGGCTGAAGGCCGCCGACGTCGTCATCCTCGGCAAGACCAACATGGACGAGTTCGCCATGGGGTCGTCGACGGAGAACAGCGCCTACGGCCCGACCGGCAACCCCTGGGACCTGACCAAGATCCCCGGTGGCTCCGGCGGCGGTTCCTCCGCGGCCCTCGCCTCCTTCCAGGCGCCTCTCGCCATCGGCACCGACACCGGCGGTTCCATCCGTCAGCCGGCCGCCGTCACCGGCACGGTCGGTGTGAAGCCGACGTACGGCGCGGTCTCCCGCTACGGCATGGTCGCCTTCTCCTCCTCCCTCGACCAGGGCGGTCCCTGCGCCCGCACGGTCCTGGACGCGGCCCTGCTGCACGAGGTCATCGCCGGGCACGACCCGCTGGACTCCACCTCCATCGACGCCCCGGTCCCGCCGGTCGTCGAGGCCGCCCGCAACGGCAGCGTCGCGGGCATGCGCGTCGGCGTGGTCAAGCAGTTCCGCGGCGAGGGCTACCAGGCCGGTGTCATCCAGCGCTTCGACGAGTCGGTCGAGCTGCTCAAGGAGCTGGGCGCCGAGATCGTCGAGCTGGACTGCCCGTCCTTCGACCTGGCCCTGTCGGCGTACTACCTGATCGCGCCGTCCGAGTGCTCCTCCAACCTCGCCCGCTTCGACGGCCTGCGCTACGGCCTGCGGACCGGCGACGACGGCAGCCACTCGGCCGAGGAGGTCACCTCCCTCACCCGTGAGGCGGGCTTCGGCCCCGAGGTCAAGCGCCGCATCATGCTCGGCACGTACGCCCTGTCGAGCGGCTACTACGACGCGTACTACGGCAGCGCCCAGAAGGTGCGCACGCTCATCACGCGCGACTTCGAGAAGGCCTTCGAGCAGGTCGACGTGATCGTCTCCCCGACGACCCCGACCACCGCCTTCGCGATCGGCGAGCGCGCCGACGACCCGATGGCGATGTACCTCGCGGACCTGTGCACCATCCCGACCAACCTGGCGGGCAACGCGGCCATGTCGCTGCCCTGCGGCCTCGCCCCGGAGGACAACCTGCCGGTCGGCCTCCAGATCATCGCCCCGGCGATGCAGGACGACCGGCTGTACAAGGTCGGCGCCGCCGTCGAGGCCGCCTTCGTGGAAAAGTGGGGGCACCCGCTGATCGAGGAGGCTCCGTCGCTGTGAGTAAGGCACTGTCGAAGGCCAAGGGCTTCAAGAAGTCCAAGTCCGGCCTGTACCTGTCCATGGCCACCACCGCGTTCGGTGCCGTCACCGTCGCCAAGCAGGCCAAGAAGGCCCGCGTGGAGAGCGACACGCTGCGCCTGATCGACGCCGCCGTGTCCGCCGCCGCCATCGTCACCGGCCTCGCCATCCTCTACCGCGAGCTGAAGCGGCTGGGCGACGACGACGTCCTGCTGGGCTGAGAGGGAAGTTTCACCGTGACCACCACGACCGACCTGGTGTCGTACGAGGACGCGCTGGCGTCGTACGACCCCGTCATGGGCCTCGAGGTCCATGTCGAACTCGGCACCAAGACCAAGATGTTCTGCGGCTGCTCGACCGCGCTCGGCCAGGACGCCAACACCCAGACCTGCCCGGTCTGCCTCGGCCTGCCCGGCGCGCTCCCGGTCGTCAACGCGACCGGTGTCGAGTCCGCCATCAAGATCGGCCTCGCGCTCAACTGCGAGATCGCCGAGTGGTGCCGCTTCGCCCGGAAGAACTACTTCTATCCGGACATGCCGAAGAACTTCCAGACCTCCCAGTACGACGAGCCGATCGCCTTCAACGGCTACCTCGACGTACAGCTGGAGGACGGCGAAACCTTCCGCGTGGAGATCGAGCGCGCCCACATGGAGGAGGACACCGGCAAGTCGACGCACGTCGGCGGCGCCACCGGCCGTATCCACGGCGCGTCCCACTCCCTGCTCGACTACAACCGCGCCGGCATCCCGCTGATCGAGATCGTCACCAAGCCGATCGAGGGTGCGGGCGAGCGTGCTCCGGAGGTCGCGAAGGCGTACGTCCGCGAGCTGCGCGAGCTCATCAAGGCGCTGGGCGTCTCCGAGGCCCGTATGGAGATGGGCCAGATGCGCTGCGACGTGAACCTGTCGCTGCGCCCGAACGGCACCGAGAAGTTCGGCACCCGCTCGGAGACGAAGAACGTCAACTCGCTGCGGTCCGTGGAGCGCGCGGCCCGCTTCGAGATCCAGCGGCACGCGGCCGTGCTGTCCTCCGGCGGCACGATCATCCAGGAGACCCGCCACTTCCACGAGGACACGGGGTCCACGACCTCGGGCCGTGTGAAGGAGGAGGCCGAGGACTACCGGTACTTCCCGGAGCCCGACCTCGTCCCGGTGGCCCCCTCCCGTGAGTGGGTCGAGGAGATCCGCGCGGCGCTGCCCGAGCTGCCGCTGGCCCGCCGTACCCGCCTCCTCGCGGAGTGGGGCATCTCGGCGACCGACATGCAGTCGATCCTGAACGCCGGCGCGCTGGACCCGATCGTCGCCACGATCGAGGCCGGTGCCGACGCCGCCTCCGCCCGCAAGTGGTGGATGGGCGAGCTGGCGCGCAGCGCCAACGAGTCGGGCAAGGCGCTGGACGAGCTGGCGATCACCCCGGCCCAGGTGGCCCGGGTCACCGAGCTCGTCACCAAGGGCGACCTGAACGACAAGCTGGCCCGCCAGGTCATCGAGGGCGTCCTCGCGGGCGAGGGCACCCCGGACGAGGTCGTCGACCAGCGCGGTCTGAAGGTCGTCTCCGACGACTCCGCGCTCGGCACGGCCGTCGACGAGGCCATCGCCGGCAACCCGGGCATCGCGGACAAGATCCGCGGTGGCAAGGTCGCCGCGGCCGGTGCCCTGGTCGGCGCGGTCATGAAGGCGACCCGCGGTCAGGCCGACGCGGCCCGCGTCAAGGAGCTGATCCTGGAGAAGCTGGGCGTCAGCGAGGGCTGAGCCCGTCATCGCGCGCAGGCCCCGGGGACGGTTGTCCCCGGGGCCTGTGGCATGTGCGGGGAGCACAGGGACTACGCTGCCGCGCCATGAACGGATCAAGCGATTCCGGCACCGCGGAGACGAGCGACCAGCCCGGGGACATATCCCCGCAGGCCCAGGACGGCACAGACGGCACAGACGGCACAGACGGCACAGACGGCACAGACGGCACAGACGGCACAGACGGCACAGACGGCACAGACGGCACAGAGGACGCAGAGGACGCAGAGGGCACAGACGCCACAGACGGCACGGACGGCCCCGACGAGCCCGGCGACCCGGTCGCGGCGGCCCGGCGGGCCCGCTGGACCTCCGCCGTCACAGGCGGCCTGCTGGCGCTCGCCGGAGCCGCCGCAGCCCTGCTCCGGCTCACCGGCTCCGCACCGGTGCTCGTCCCCGCCGCCTACGCCGTCGGCTCGGCGGTGTGCGCCACGGCCGCGTCCCTCGGCTCCCGGGGCCGCACCCGGCGGGCGCTGTGGCTGCTGATCGCCGGGGTGACGGTGATGGCGTTCGGAGACCAGTTCGACTGACGGGCGAGGCGGGGCGACGGACGCGGCCGTGGCGGGGCGGGTCGGCGGGTCGGGTCGGCGGGGCGCGGCGGGTCGGCGGGTCGGCGGGGCGAGGCGACAGATGCCCCCAGGGTCTCCTGTGAGGTGTCTCCCGTCTCCTGTGAATCAGCCCACGAACGCTCCAATGGATCATTTACACCTGTAAGAGTGACTAGGCATTGCTCATGCGTTCTTTGCGGGCTGTTCGGTTGATGTGCGACTGATCCCGGTCAAAGAGTGACATTCGGTCGATCAGGGAGCAGGTTTCGTGGCAGCCCTTGCACGCTGGTGTGTCCGGCACCGCCTCGTCGCCGTCCTGCTGTGGCTCCTCGCCTTCGGCGGGGTCACGGCCGCCGCCTCCGTCGCCGGAGCGGCGTACTCGAACAACTACGAGGTCCCCGGGACCGAGTCCGGCCGTGCGACCGAGCTGCTCCAGGAGGGCTTCCCCGGCCTCGGCGGGGACAGCGACACCGTCGTCTGGCACACCGACTCCGGCAGCGTCCGCGACGCCGACGTCGAGCAGACGATGAGCCGCACCCTGGAACGGATCGCCGAGCTGCCCGGCGTGGCCGACGTGCAGAGCCCCTACGGCGGCCACGGCACCGACCGGGTCAGCGAGGACGACCGTACCGCCTACGCCACCGTGACCTTCGAGAACTCCGTCGAGAACCTCGACGCCGGCCAGGTCGGGGCCGTGGTCTCCGCCGCGAAGGCCGCCGGGGCCGACGGGCTCCAGGTGGAGCTCGGCGGCAACGCCATCGCGCTCACCGACTCTTCCGGCGGCCACATCGCCGAGATCGTCGGCGTGGTCGTCGCCGCCGTCGTGCTGTTCCTCGCCTTCGGCTCGCTCGCCGCCTCGCTGCTGCCCATCGCGACCGCGCTGGTCGGTGTGGGAACCGCCTACTTCGGCATCGAACTGCTCGGGCACGTCATGACCGTCGCCGACTTCGCGCCCATGCTGGGCATGCTGATCGGGCTCGGCGTCGGCATCGACTACGCCCTGTTCATCGTCACCCGGCACCGGCGCGGCCTGAAACGCGGGCTGAGCGTCACCGAGGCCGCGACCAACGCCGTGTCCACCACGGGACGCGCGGTCGTCTTCGCGGGTGCGACGGTGTGCATCGCCCTGCTGGGCATGCTCATCCTGCGCCTGAACTTCCTCAACGGCGTCGCCATCGCCGCCTCGCTCACCGTCGTCCTCACCGTCGCGGCCTCCGTCACCCTGCTGCCCGCGCTGCTGTCCTTCATCGGGATGCGGGCGCTCAGCCGCCGCGAGCGGCGCAGGCTCGCCGAGCACGGGCCCGAGCCCGAGGTACCCACCGGCTTCGCCGCCCGCTGGTCGGCGTTCGTCGAGCGGCACCCCAAGAAGCTCGGCGCCCTCGCCCTCCTCGTGATGACGGTGCTCGCGCTGCCCGCGCTCTCCCTGCGCCTGGGCACCTCCGACCAGGGCAACAACCCCGAGTCCTCGACCACACGCCAGGCCTACGACCTCCTCGCCGACGGTTTCGGCCCCGGCGTCAACGGCCCGCTCACCCTCGTCAGCGAGGTCCACGGCGCCGCCGACAAGCTCGCCCTGGACAACCTCGATGCCACCCTGCGCTCCACCGACGGAGTCGCCGCCGTCACCCCGGTCACCTACAGCACCGGCGGCGACACGGCGTACCTCACCGTCGTACCGGAGTCCTCGCCGCAGTCCGGGCAGACCAGCGACCTGGTCGAGCGGCTGCGCTCCGAGGTGCTGCCGCGCGCCGAGTCCGGCACCTCGCTCGACCTCCAGGTGGGCGGCGTCACGGCCGGCTACGACGACTTCGCCGACGTGATCGTCGGCAAGCTGCCGCTGTTCGTCGGGGTCGTGATCGGCCTGGGCTGTGTGCTGCTCCTGCTGGCCTTCCGCTCGATCGGCATCCCGCTGAAGGCCGCCGTCATGAACATCGCCGCCGTCGCCTCGGCCTTCGGGGTCGTCGTCGCGATCTTCCAGTGGGGCTGGGGCAGCGAGCTGCTCGGCCTCGGACGCGCGGGCCCCATCGAGCCCTTCCTGCCCGTGATCATGGTCTCGGTGCTGTTCGGGCTCTCCATGGACTACCAGGTCTTCCTGGTCAGCCGGATGTACGAGGAGTGGCTGGAGACCGGCGACAACCGGCGCGCGGTCCGCGTCGGCCTCGCCGAGACCAGTCGGGTGATCAACTCCGCGGCCGTCATCATGATCTCGGTCTTCCTCGCCTTCGTGCTCAGCGGCGACCGCGTCATCGCGATGTTCGGCATCGCGCTCGCCGCCGCCGTCGCCCTCGACGCCTTCGTCCTGCGCACCCTGCTGGTGCCCGCGCTGATGCATCTGCTCGGCGGCGCCAACTGGTGGCTGCCGCGCTGGCTCGACCGACGCCTGCCCCGCATCAGCATCGAACCGCCCGAGACCCGTGCCGCGCATGAGAGGCTCGCGGATGTCGACCGGGAGTTCGAGCAGGAACTGGAGCGGGATGTACGCGATATCGCTGGGTGACGACGGCGCCGAACTCCGCCCCCTGGAGCCCTGGCACGCCGAGGAGTTCCTCGCGCACCTGGACCGGGGCCGGGAGTTCATCAACCGGTTCGTGCCCTTCGGGTCGCGCGCCACGGACGTGGCCACCGCCCGCGAGGCGCTCCAGCGCTACGCCGACTGGCGCGCCGCCGACACCGCGTCCCTGCACGGCCTGTGGCTGGAGGGCAAGCTCGTCGGCGGCGTCCTCTTCCTCAACTTCGACGCCGAGCAGGGCAACTGCGAGGTCGGCTGCTGGCTGGAGCCCGCGGCCACCGGGCGCGGCCTGATCACGCGCGCGATGCGGGTGCTCATCGACCACGCGGTCGACAACCGCGGCATCCACCGCGTCGAGTGGATCGCCGCCACCGGCAACACACCGAGCCTGAACGTCGCCCGCCGCCTCGGCATGACCTGCGAGGGCGTCCGCCGCGAGAGCCATCTGCATCACGGGGTACGGCAGGACCTGGAGGTCTGGTCGGTGCTCGCGCCCGAGTGGCGGGCCGCGCGCGGACGGTCGTAGACGATCATTAAGGGGCCTCTCAGACTCCGTCCGTACGGTGCGGGGCATGGGAACGAAGACTGTGGACAACGCGGCCGCCCCCGAGGCCGCCGCGACCGACGAGGCCACCGAGACGACCGAGGAGACCGGGGCGGAGACCTCCGAGCGGTCCGAGGCGTCCGAGGAGACCGCCGAGGCGTCGGAGGCCGCCGAGGACCGGACCGGGCCCTCCGGGGTCGGCCAGGGCGCGGGAGCCGTGGTCTCCGCCGCCCTCGGCCTGGTCTCGCTCACCGGCGGGTGGATCGGCACCGTCGCCTCGGCGCGCGAGTCGCTGATCGGCCAGCTGGAGACCTCCTCGTCCTCCAGCGTGGCCACGATGGTCAAGGAGGGCTACGGCGACGCCTGGCAGGCCAGTGCGCTGTGGGCGGGCCTGTTCGCGCTCGCCGCGCTGATCACCGGCGTCGTGGTGCTCGCCCGGCCCGCCTTCGGGGCACCCGGCGCGCCGCAGGCGCCCTGGATCAAGTCGGTCGCCTGGGCCGGTGTCGCGCTCGGCGTCGTCGGCCTGCTCCTGGCCGTCTTCAAGTACACCGGCGTACTCCTCGGCCTGCCCGCGACAGGCTGAACGAACCCGCAGGTCTACAGGGGTCCTGGTCGCCGCGTAAGTGCCTTACGCGGCGACCGGGGCCCCTTACCCGCGTCTAAGGCCCCCCGCGCCCCCGAAGATGCGGAACTCTCCCGATGTGGCGCACCCCCCTGGGAGACGAAGGTAGAGGCATCGCAAGAGAGCGAAGCCGAAAGACCGGCCCTCCACCGCACCGGAGACCGGACCTTCACCAGGGAGAGACCATGTACGAGTACGAGATCCAGCAGCTGCGTTCCGCGGAACTGATCCGCCGCGCCGACCACGAGCGACTCGCCCGCGAGACCGTACGCCGCAACCGCGAGGCCCGCGCCGAGGCCGCGCGCAGGGGGGCCGACGCACGCCCCGCCGAGGCCGAGTCGCATAGCCGCCGTCCCCGCCGGTTCCGTCCGCCGCGCACCGCGTGAGCGCGGCCGGGACAGCGGCACCGGAGAAAACGGGTCCCGCGACTTCGCACCTGCGTGCGATGCTCGCACCCGTGGAGACCAGGACCGTCAGTCCCGTATTCGTAGGCCGCGCCGAGGAGTTGGACACGCTGGACCAAGCGCTCGCCCGCGCCGCCGCGGGCGAGCCGCAGGCGTTTCTCGTCGGCGGCGAGGCCGGGGTCGGCAAGACCCGCCTCGTCGAGGAGTTCACCGACGCGGCCGCCCGCGCCGGAGCCGTCGTCGCGCTGGGCGGCTGCGTCGAGATCGGCGCCGAAGGACTGCCCTTCGCCGCCTTCTCCACCGCGCTGCGCACCCTGCGCCGCACCCTGCCGGACGAACTGGCCGCCGCCGCGGCCGGCCAGGAGGAGGAACTCGCCCGGCTGCTCCCCGAACTGGGCGACACCGGCACCGGCCGCCACGACGAGGAGGGCACCGCACGGCTCTTCGAACTCACCGCCCGCCTCCTGGAACGCGTCGCCGCCGACCGCACCGTCGTCATCGTCCTGGAGGACCTGCACTGGGCCGGCGCCTCCACCCGCCATCTGCTCGCCTATCTCTTCCGCACCCTGCGCACCGGCCGCCTGGTCGTCCTCGCCACCTACCGCTCCGACGACATCCACCGCCGCCACCCGCTGCGCCCCCTGCTCGCCGAACTCGACCGGCTGCGCACCGTACGCCGCCTCGAACTCGACCGCTTCGACCACGACGAGGTCCGCCGCCAGATCGCCGGCATCCTCGCCGCCGAACCCGACCCCGCCCAGGTCGACGCGATCTTCGAACGCTCCGACGGCAACGCCTTCTTCGTCGAGGAACTCGCCGTCGCCGCCCATGAGGGCTGCGCCACCGGACTCACCGACTCCCTGCGCGACCTGCTGCTCGTCCGCGTGGAGAAGATGCCCGACAGCGCCCAGCAGGTCGCCCGGATCGTCGCCGAGGGCGGCTCCACCGTCGAGCACCGGCTCCTGGCCGCCGTCGCCCGCCTCTGCGAGGACGACCTCATCGACGCCCTGCGCGCCGCCGTGCACGCCAGCATCCTCACCCCGACCGCCGAGGGCGACGGCTACCGTTTCCGCCACTCCCTGGTCCGCGAGGCCGTCGGCGACGACCTGCTCCCCGGCGAACGCGCCCGCCTCAACCGCCGCTACGCCGAAGCCCTGGAGGCCGACCCGGCCCTCGTCCCCGCCGACGAGCGCGTCACCCGCCTCGCCAGCTACTGGTACAACGCCCACGACGCCGCCAAGGCCCTGCCCGCCGTCCTCGACGCCTCCGCCTCCGCCCGCCGCCGGCACGCCTACGCCGAGCAGCTGCGGCTCCTGGAACGCGCGATGGACCTGTGGGACAGCGCCCCCGAGGACACCCGCGCCGTCCTGAGCCTCGCGAACTACACCGACGCCTACTGCGGCTGCGACCCCGCCACCGCCACCCTGGGCTTCCTCGACCTGATGGCCGAGGCCGCCCTCGCCGGACGCTTCTGCGGCGAACGCGAACGCGCACTGAAGATCACCAAGCGCGCCCTTCGGCTGCTGGACGACGAGCCCGATCCGCTGCGCGCCGCCTGGTTCTGGGTCCAGCGCTCCCGCCTCATCCAGGCCAAGGCCCGCGGCGACGGCTGGGCCGAGCTGGCCCGGGCCCAGGAACTCGTCCGCGGTCTGCCGCCCTCGGAGGTGCACGCCGAGGTGCTCTCCAGCGTCGCGAGCTGGTCCATGCTGCACGAGCCAGGACCCGACGCCCTCGCGGCCGCCGAGCGTGCGGTGGAGTACGCCCGTATGGTCGGCGCCCGCGAGATCGAGCTCAACGCCCGCCTCACCCTCGGCGTCCTCACCGTCGACGCCGGTGACACCACCGCCGGGCTCAGCGAGCTCGCCGAGGTGAAACGGCTCGCCCTGCGCGAGGGCGCCGCGCATGTCGCGGGCCGGGCCTATGTGAACCTGCCGACCGAGCTGGACGCCGTCGGCCGCTCGCAGGAAGCGGTGCCGATCCTGCGAGCGGGGGCCGTCTTCACCCGCAAGTTCGGCCTGCTGCACTCCGAGGCCTGGGTGTGGACCAACCTCGCCGAGTCGCTGTACGCCCTCGGCAGCTGGGACGAGGCCGTCGAGGCCGCCACGACCTCGCTGGGCCGCGGCCAGAGCGCCAAACCGCAGGGCGGCGCCACGCTGATCCTCGCCCAGGTCGCCCTGTGCCGCGGCGACCTCCCCGGAGCCCATGACCAACTGGCGTCGGCCCTGCGGTACTTCGGTACCCACGACCCCATGCCTCAGCAGTGGCTGCCGGTCGCCGCTCTCACCCTGGGCCTCGCCGCCGCCGAGGACCGCGTCGGCGACGCCCGCGCGGAACTCCTACGCGTCCTCGACGCCGGCTTCCCGCCCGGCACGCAGCGCTACGGCTGGCCCCTCCTCCTCGCCGCGGCCGCCGCCGAGGCCGACGCCCCCGACCTGCCCGCCCTGCGCGCGGACCGGGAGGACACACTGGAGCGGATCGCCGACGCCGCGAAGAAGCTCCCCACCGGCGCCCCCGTCTGGCTGACCCACGAGAAATGGCTGCGCGCCGAACTCCACCGCGCCGCCCGCCGCAGCCCCGAACCCGACCGCTGGTCCGAGGTCGTCGCCGACCTCGAACGGCTCGACCGCCCCTACGACCTGGCCCGCGCCCGCCACCGCCTCGCCGAGTGCCTCCTCACCCCCGGCACGACACCCACGGGCGCCGACCGCGCCACCGAGCTGCTCCGCCTCTCCCTCGCCGTCGCCCGCCACCTGGGCGCTGCCCCGCTGGCCGACCGGGTCACCCGCCTCGCCCAGCGTGCCCGCCTCGCCCTCGACGGCGGCACCCCGCGCGCCCTGGCCCCCGCCGACCCGGTCGAGGCCCTGGGCTTGACCAGCCGCGAGCGCGATGTGCTCCGCCTGGTGTCCGACGGCCGTACCAACCGCCAGATAGCCGAGGAACTCTTCATCTCCCCGAAGACCGCCAGCGTCCACGTCTCGAACATCCTGTCCAAACTCGGTGTGGCCGGCCGGGGAGAGGCCGCCGCCGTGGCCCACAGGCTGGGACTCTTCCCTCCGGCGGCGGGGGAGGCGGCGGTCGCGCGATGATGGATCCGGGTGAGCCACGCGGCCACGGAAAGGGACGCGATGTTCAACGCCTTCGAGGACCTCTTCGCCCCGGGTCGCAAGCACACCCGTGACGAGCAGAAACGGCTGGAGCTGACACGAGAGGACGTCGGCGCCAACGACCCCGGCCGCGGCCCGATAGACCTGGCCTCCGGCAAGGTCGTCATGAGACCGCCGACGCCCGCCGCGGACGACCCCGCGACACCAGACACCCCCACCTAGCCCAAGGGCCACGGGGAACCGCGCGCACGGTCAAAGCAGGCCCCCGGCCTCCACCCCCCAAGGGGCGCGGGGAACTGCGCGACCAGCCACACTCAACCCGCACCCACCCCCAGACGGCGGGGAACCGCGCGTGCCGCTAAAGCAGGCCCCGGCCCCCACCCCCTAAGGGGCGCGGGGAACTGCGCGACCAGCCACACTCAACCCGCACCCACCCCCAGACGGCGGGGAACCGCGCGTGCCGCTAAAGCAGGCCCCGGCCCCACCCCCTGAGGGGCGCGGGGAACTGCGCGACCAGCCACACTCAACCCGCACCCACCCACAGACTCCCTAGCTGACCTCCAGCTCCAGGATCCGGTCGTCACCGTCCCCCGGCGAACCCCGCCCGTCCGTCTCACTGGTCACCAGCCACAACTTGTTCCCACCCGCGGAGACAACCGTCCGCAGGCGCCCGTAGTCGCCCTCCAGAAAGGCCTGCGGGTCGGCGGATGCCTCGGCGCCGCCCAGAGGGACACGCCACAGGCGTTCGCCACGCAGGCCCGCCATCCACAGAGACCCCTCGGCATGGGCGAGCCCGCTCGGAGAGGCCTCCTCGGTGCGCCACTGGGCAATGGGGTCGACGAAGCCGGAGCCGTCGGAGCCGTCGGAGCGGCCCTCGACCTCCGGCCAGCCGTAGTTGCCGCCAGGCCGGATCGCGTTGAGCTCGTCCCACGTGTTCTGGCCGAACTCCGAGGCGAACAGCCGCTGCCGCTCGTCCCAGGCCAGCCCCTGCACATTGCGGTGGCCCAGGGAGTACACCGGCGAGTCCGGGAACGGGTTGCCCGGGGCCGGTTCGCCCTCGGGGGTCAGCCGCAGGATCTTGCCGCCCAGCGACTCCTCGTCCTGCGACAGCCCGGTCTCGCCGGTTTCGCCCGCGCCCACGTACAGCATCTTGTCCGGGCCGAAGGCGATCCGTCCGCCGTTGTGGACGAAGCCCTTGGGGATTCCCTTGAACACCGTGTCCGGCGCGCCCAGTTGCTCTCCGGCCGACCTCTCGGGGTCGTACAGCATGCGCACGACGCGGTTGTCCGAGGCGGAGGTGAAGTACGCGTAGACCATGTGGTCGGAGGCGTAGTCGGGGGAGAGGGCTATACCCAGCAGGCCGCCCTCGCCCTCCGGGGTCACCCCGGGCACCTCGCCCAGCTCGGTCACCCGGCCGGTCCGGTCGTCGACCCGGCTGATCGTGGCCTCGTCGCGGGAGGAGACCAGCAGCCCCCCGCCCGGCAGCGGGGCAAGACCCCAGGGCGACTTGAGGCCCTCGGCGACCGTCCGTACGACCTTCACCGAGCCCTTCGCGGGCGGGGTCTCCTCCGCCGGGCCGCCGGAGGACGGTGCACCGGAGGACGCCGCGGTGCTCCGGTCGCCCGACGGCGGGTCCGTGCTCCCGTCGTCGGAGGAGCATCCGGCCGTCACCAGGAGCGCGGCCGCGGCCAGTACGGCGGTCACCACTCGACGTTGCACGATCATGGTCCCTTCGACGCGGCGGGTTCTCCCTCTCATACACCGCCCGCGCCCCACAGGTTCCCGTTCCCCGAACAGTCCCCCATACTTTCGTGCCTCCCCGGCCGTCGCCACCGGGACGGGACCGGTCACGGGTCCGCCGACCCGGCCGCCCCGATCAGCCCCAGGACCCCCGCCCCCGTCAGTCCCAGGACCCCCGCGCCCCCGGCAGCCCCGCCAGCTCCGTCAGGTCCTCCGAGGACAGCCGCAGCCCCGCCGCGGCCGCGTTCTCCGCCACCCAGCGCTCCCGCTTCGCCCCCGGCACCGGCACCACGTGCGGCCCCTGCGCCAGCGCCCACGCGAGGGCCACCTGCGCGGCCGTGACCCCGTCGCCGTGCCGGGCGGCGACCCGGCGCAGCCCCGCGACGACCGGCTGGTTCGCCGCCATCATCTCGGCGGTGAAACGGGGATGCCGGGCACGCATGTCGTCCGGCTCGAAACCCTCGCCCGGCGTCAGCGTGCCGGTGAGGAAACCGTTGCCCAGCGGCATCGCCGCCAGGAACCCGATGCCCCGCGCCGAGCACCACGGCAGCAGCGCCCGCAGCGCCTCGGGCGACCACAGCGACAGCTCGGCCTCGACCGCGCTCACCGGGAAGACCTGCTGCACCCGCTCCAACTGCCGGATCGTCGGGTCGTACAGCCGCTGCCCGGAGCGCCGGCCGCCCCGCACCCCGACCGCGCACAGGCCCAACGCCCTCACCTTGCCCGCCCGGACGAGATCCGCCATCGCGCCCCAGGTCTCCTCCACGGGCACCTCGGGATCCGCGCGGTGCAGCTGGTAGAGGTCGATCACCTCCGTCTGCAGCCGCCGCAGGGACGCGTCGCAGGCACGTTTCACGTACCCGGGGCGGCCGTTGGCGACGATGTGCTGCTCGCCGACCAGCAGACCGACCTTCGTCGACACGAACGCGTCCGCCCGGCGCTCCTTCAACACCCGCCCCACCAGAAGCTCGTTGGTGAACGGGCCGTACATGTCGGCCGTGTCCAGCAGCGTCGAGCCCATGTCGAGCGCCCGGTGCACCGCTCTGAGCGACTCGTCGCCCCGCTGCCGGGAGGTGCTGTATCCCCAGCTCATCGGCATGCACCCGAGCCCGACGGCCCCCACCGGGAGTGCCCCCGCGCCGATCGTCCTGCGCTCCACCTGGCAGCAACCCTCCCTCGTCTCGGCCCCCAACCTAACCTCTGCGCCCCATACCCCTGGCATAGCCTCCTGACCATGACTGCTGACGTGTGGCTGCCCATCCCCGCGGACGACATCGAGGGCCTCCCCGAAGGTCCCGGCTACCGCTTCTGGAACGGCGGCGAGGACTTCCCCGCGGACCCCGCCGACTGTGTCTTCTACGTCGTGCCCTACATGAAGCCCGTGGGCGTCGGCGTACGCCCGCTGCCCGGCATGAGCCGCGTCGAGGTGGTCCAGACGCTGTCCGCCGGCATCGACCACGTCGAACCCGGCCTGAGGCATCTGCGCCCGGGCGTACGGCTGTGCAACGCGCGCGGGGTGCACGAGGCGAGCACGGCCGAGCTCACCCTCGCGCTGATCCTGGCGTCCCTGCGCGGCATCCCCGACTTCGTGCGCGCCCAGGACGAGGGGCGGTGGCTCGGCGGCTTCCGGCCCGCCCTGGCCGACAGGAACGTACTGATCGTGGGATACGGGTCGATCGGCTCGGCCATCGAGGACCGGCTCGCGCCCTTCGAGCTCGCGCGGGTGGCGCGCGTCGCGCGCTCGGGGCGCACCACGGCGCGCGGGCCCGTGCATCCGTTCACCGAACTGCCCGCGCTGCTCCCGCAGGCGGATGTCGTCGTGCTGTCCACGCCTCTCACCGACAGCACCCGCGGCCTGGTGGACAAGGACTTCCTGGCCCGGATGAAGGACGGCGCCCTGCTCGTCAACGTCGCCCGCGGGGCCGTCGTGGACACCGACGCCCTGCTCGCCGAACTGGAGCGCGGCCGGGTCACCGCCGCGCTCGACGTGACCGACCCGGAGCCGCTGCCCGCGGACCACCCGCTGTGGCGTGCGCCCGGCGTGCTCATCAGCCCGCACGTCGGCGGTCCGACGTCCGCGTTCATGCCCCGCGCCAAGCGCCTGATCGCGGACCAGGTACGCCGGTTCGTGAACCGGGAGCCCCTCGCGAACGTGATCCTGACTACGGGGGCGACCGGCGCGTAACCCCTTTCGGGTACCCTCCGCAGTCCTCCGGATGCGGGCGGTGCCCACCCTGCCGCTGATCGTCACGGAGCGTAGAGAAGCTATGTCCCTGAGTGACGAGACTGGTGTATCGTCCCGACAGGGGCTGCGCCGCGCACCGATCGGCGCCGGGGACGGACATGTGAGACTGCGAGGGGGGCGACGGGCGATGCACGGCCTATGGACGAACGATCCGACGCGACGAGGCCGCCGACGGCGACCCTGGCGCCCGGCCGCGCACAGACGCGGCTGCCACACCAGTCAGAGCCATCACAGCGACCACCGCAGGCACAGCGGGCGCAGGAGGCAGACCCACCCCGCCCACCGCTCCCCGGAGAGCGCGGCCCGGACCGGGAGCGACCGGTGAGTTCGCCGCCCCCGACGACGACGCTCGACGGAGTGCTGCGGGCCCTGCCGGTACCGGCCTCGTCCCTGGGGCGGCCGCCGGCCGGCCAGGGCGGGGTGAGCCCGGTCCGTCAGTTGGGGCTGGCCCTGGTGTGCGCGGGATACGCCGTCGGTTCCGCGCTCGGCTGGGGCTCCGAGCAAGCCGCCCTGATCATGGGCGACTTCGGGCTGAGCGCCGCGGCGGGCACCGCCGCCGTCTCCTGCTTCCTCTACGCCCGGCGCCGTCGGGTCCGGTTCCGTCCGGCCTGGCTGCTGTTCGCGCTCTCCTCGGCGATGGCGGCCCTGGGCAATCTGATCTGGGGCTGGTACGAGGTCGTGCTGGGCCGCCCGGTGCCGAGCCCCAGCTACGCCGACCTGTTCTTCCTGTGCTTCGCGCCGCCCGCCATCGTGGGACTGCTGGTCCTCGCCAAGCGGCCGGTGACGAAGGCGGGTTGGGTCTGTCTCGCGCTGGACGCCTGGCTGATCGCCGGCTCCCTGCTCACCCTGTCGTGGAGCCTCGCGCTCGCGCAGACGGCCCGCGCCGACGGGACGAGCGTGCCGCACACCGCGCTCACCCTCGCCTATCCGCTGCTCGACATCGCGCTCGTGAGCATGGTGCTCGCCCTGCACTTCCGGCGCTCCGGCGCCAACCGCTCCGCGATCAACACCGCGATCGGCGCCCTCGCCCTGACCGTGATGTGCGACGCGCTGTTCACCTCACCGCTGCTGCACAACAACTACCGCTCCGGGCAACTGCTGGACGCCGGCTGGTTCGCCGGTTCCCTGCTGCTCGCCTACGCGCCCTGGGTCACCCCCCGCTCCGGGCACGACGAGGACGAGCCGCACACACGCGTGGTGCACGAGCATCTGCCCGGACAGCGCGGCGCCGCCCAGCATCTCCAGCGCGGCAACCAGGAGTCCGGCCGGTACGCGGCCGCCCGTCCGATCACCGGATCGCTCGCGGCCCTCACCCCGTACCTCGCCGCGGCCGTGTGCACGCTGGGCATCCTCTACAACGTCCTCAACGGCCGCAGCGTCGACCGTGTCGTGCTGCTCACGGCGGGCACGGTCGTGCTGGCGCTGGTGGTGCGCCAGGGCATCATGCTGCTCGACAACATCACCCTCACCCAGGAACTGGCGCAGAAGGAGAACCACTTCCGCTCCCTGGTGCAGGGCTCCAGCGACGTCATCATGATCGCCGCGCCCAGCGGTGTCCTGCGGTACGTCTCCCCGGCCGCGGCCGGGGTCTACGGACGCCCCGCCGACGACCTGGTGGGCACCGAGCTGGCCGAACTGATCCACCCGCAGGACCTGGGCCGCGTGGTGCACGAGGTGCGCCGCTTCCTCGCCGCCAGCCCGGCCGACGAACCCACCACCCGGATCGAGTGCCGCTTCCGCTCCGGCGGCGGGGGCACCTCCCGCCCTGGCGAGGGCGACGGCGGGGGAGGCTGGCTGAACGTGGAGTCCACGGTCAACCGCCACCACGGCGGCCTGATCTTCAACAGCCGGGACGTCACCGAGCGGGTGCGCCTCCAGGCGCAGCTCCAGCACAACGCCGAGCACGACCCGCTCACCGACCTGCCCAACCGCGCCCTGTTCACCCGGCGGGTGCAGCAGGCCCTGTCCGGCCGCCGCTCCACCGACCGTGGCACGGCCGTGCTCTTCATCGACCTGGACGGCTTCAAGGCCGTCAACGACACGATCGGGCACCAGGCCGGGGACGAACTGCTCGTCCAGGCCGCGCGCCGGCTCCAGGACGCGGTCCGGCAGACCGACACCGCGGCCCGGCTCGGCGGCGACGAGTTCGCGGCCCTGATCCTCGGGGACGGCGGCCGCGACCGGGCGGCCCGCGAACGCCACATCATGGAGCTGGCAGACCGCCTCAGGGTGACGCTGTCGCAGCCGTACGTCATCGACGGCAACGATGTCCGGGTCGCCGCCTCCATCGGCGTCTCCTTCGCCGAGCCCGGCCTCGGCGCGGGCGAACTGCTGCGCAACGCCGATCTGGCGATGTACCGCGCCAAGTCGGCCGGCAAGGGCCGCGTCGAGCTGTACAAACCCCAGATGCAGCAGGACGTCGTACGCAAGGCGGAGCTGGCGACGCGGCTGCGGGCCGCGCTGCACGACGGGGAGTTCACGCTGCTCCACCAGCCGGTGGTGTCGCTGGAGGACGGCCGGATCACCTCGGTCGCGGCCCAGGCGCGCTGGCGGTCCTCGCAGGGCGTGCTGTTCACCCCGGCGGAGTTCCTGCGGGTCGCGGAGGACAGCGAGAAGACCGCCGAACTGGGGCGCTGGGTGCTCCAGGAGGCCGTCGAGCAGGCCGCCGAGCGCACCGGCACGGGGCACGCCGTACCGGTCGTCGTGCGGATGAGCGCCCGGCGGCTGCTGGACCGCTCGCTGCCGCTGAGCTCCGTCGAGGCGCTGCTGACCCGGCACGGGCTGCCCTCGGGCGCGCTGGTGATCGAGCTGTCCGATCCCGACCTCAAGGTGCTGGACGACCTGGAGCGGCGGCTGGCCGCCCTCAGACGGCTCGGTGTACGGATCGCGCTGGACGGCTTCGGCAACGGATTCGCGGCGATCACCGCCCTGCGACGGCTCCCGGTCGACATACTGAAGCTCGACCGCAGTCTCGTGGAGGGCGTCGTCGAGTCGGCGCGGCTGCACAAGATCACCGCGGGCCTGCTGCGTATCGCCGGCGACCTCGGGCTCCAGTCCGTGGCCGACGGTGTGGACCTGCCGGAACAGGCCGTCGCCCTGCGCTCGATGGGCTGTACGCAGGGACAGGGCCTGGCCTTCGCCGGGCCGCTGGACGAGTACCGGCTGCGCCGGGCGCTGACTTCCGGCCATTATCCGGTGCCGCACGGTCCGGTGGAGCCCGCGTTCGCGGGCGGCGGAGGCCGCGGCTACGAGGGTGTGACCACCATCTTCGGAGGCGGGACGGCCCTCCGCTCACATAATGAGACTCCCGTCCCACCCACTTGACACCAAGTGCGCGCCGGGGGGAGGGTCAGTGCCATGCGCACCCGAATTCTCGTACTTGGAAAGCGCGTCGGCTGAAACTGGTGACGTCCGGACGACCCGGAACTCCCAGTGCACCCACCCGGCGCGCTCCCCTCGCTTGCCTTTAGGCACGAGGGGTTTTTTGTTGCACAGGACAAGCTGTACAACAGCCGCACCCCGCACGAAACCTCGCAAAAACCCTCAGCATCGAGAAGAGAATGCCGATGACCGA
This sequence comes from Streptomyces sp. NPDC048600, assembly GCF_055587025.1. Taxonomy (NCBI): domain Bacteria; kingdom Bacillati; phylum Actinomycetota; class Actinomycetes; order Kitasatosporales; family Streptomycetaceae; genus Streptomyces; species Streptomyces sp. NPDC048600. The sequence continues at coordinate 76,338 of NZ_JBVJGZ010000029.1, forward strand.
GCAGGCCACCGGGGCCCATCACCCGCAGCCGCGGCCCCGATCCGGAGGACATCAGTCCGCCCCCGAGCACGTCACGGGCGCGCAGTCCCTCATCCGCTCTCTCGAGGAGGTCGGCGCCGACACCGTATTCGGCATTCCCGGCGGTGCGATCCTTCCCGCGTACGACCCGCTGATGGACTCCCGGCGCGTGCGCCACGTCCTTGTCCGCCACGAGCAGGGCGCCGGCCACGCGGCCACCGGCTACGCGCAGGCCACCGGCAAGGTCGGCGTCTGCATGGCCACCTCCGGCCCCGGCGCCACCAACCTGGTCACCCCCATCGCCGACGCCCACATGGACTCGGTGCCGCTGGTGGCGATCACCGGCCAGGTCGCCTCCAAGGCGATCGGCACGGACGCCTTCCAGGAGGCGGACATCGTCGGCATCACCATGCCGATCACCAAGCACAACTTCCTGGTCACCAAGGCCGAGGACATCCCGCGGGTGATCGCGCAGGCGTTCCACATCGCCTCCACCGGCCGCCCCGGCCCGGTCCTGGTCGACATCGCCAAGGACGCCCTCCAGGCGAGGACGACGTTCTCCTGGCCGCCCACCATGGACCTGCCCGGCTACCGCCCGGTCACCAAGCCGCACGCCAAGCAGATCCGCGAGGCCGCCAAGCTGATCACCGGTGCCAGGCGGCCCGTGCTCTACGTCGGCGGCGGCGTCCTCAAGGCGCAGGCCACCGCCGAGCTGAAGGTGCTCGCGGAGCTCACCGGCGCGCCCGTCACCACCACGCTGATGGCGCTCGGCGCGTTCCCCGACAGTCACCCGCTGCACGTGGGCATGCCGGGCATGCACGGCTCGGTCGCCGCCGTCACCGCGCTCCAGAAGGCCGACCTGATCGTCGCCCTCGGCGCCCGCTTCGACGACCGCGTCACCGGCAAGCTGGACAGCTTCGCCCCGTACGCCAAGATCGTCCACGCCGACATCGACCCGGCCGAGATCGGCAAGAACCGCGCCGCCGACGTGCCGATCGTCGGAGACGCCCGCGAGGTCATCGCCGACCTGATCCAGGCCGTCCAGAAGGAGCACAGCGAGGGCCACCTGGGCGACTACAGCGCCTGGTGGAAGGACCTGTCCCGCTGGCGCGACACCTACCCGCTGGGCTACGACCAGCCGCAGGACGGCTCGCTGTCCCCGCAGCAGGTCATCGAGCGCATCGGACAGCTCGCCCCCGAGGGCACGATCTTCGCCGCGGGCGTGGGCCAGCACCAGATGTGGGCCGCGCACTTCATCCAGTACGAGAAGCCTGCGACCTGGCTGAACTCCGGCGGCGCCGGGACCATGGGCTACGCCGTCCCGGCCGCCATGGGCGCCAAGGCCGGCGCGCCCGACCGGGCCGTCTGGGCGATCGACGGCGACGGCTGCTTCCAGATGACCAACCAGGAGCTCACCACCTGCGCCCTGAACAACATCCCGATCAAGGTCGCCGTCATCAACAACGGCGCCCTCGGGATGGTCCGCCAGTGGCAGACGCTGTTCTACAACCAGCGCTACTCCAACACGGTCCTGCACTCGGGCCCCGACGACGTCAACCCCGAGGCCCGCGGCACCCGCGTCCCCGACTTCGTGAAGCTGTCGGAGGCCATGGGCTGCTACGCGATCCGCTGCGAGTCCCCCGAGGACCTGGACAAGGTCATCGAGGAGGCCAACTCGATCAACGACCGTCCGGTCGTCATCGACTTCATCGTCCACGAGGACGCCATGGTGTGGCCGATGGTCGCCGCCGGCACCTCCAACGACGAGATCATGGCCGCCCGGGACGTCCGCCCCGACTTCGGCGACAACGAAGACGACTGAGAGACAGGCGAGTTCAGAACATGTCCAAGCACACGCTCTCCGTCCTGGTGGAGAACACCCCGGGCATCCTGGCCAGGATCGCCGCGCTGTTCTCCCGTCGCGGCTTCAACATCGACTCGCTCGCGGTCGGCGTCACCGAGCACCCCGACATCTCCCGCATCACCATCGTGGTGAACGTCGAGGACCTGCCGCTGGAGCAGGTGACCAAGCAGCTCAACAAGCTGGTCAACGTGCTGAAGATCGTCGAGCTGGAGCCCTCGCAGGCCGTCGCCCGTGAACTCGTTCTGGTGAAGGTGCGCGCCGACAACGAGACGCGCTCCCAGATCGTCGAGATCGTCCAGCTGTTCCGCGCCAAGACCGTCGACGTCTCCCCGGAGGCCGTCACCGTCGAGGCCACCGGCTCCAGCGACAAGCTGGAGGCCATGCTGAAGATGCTGGAGCCCTTCGGCATCAAGGAACTGGTCCAGTCCGGCACGATCGCGATCGGCCGCGGCTCCCGCTCGATCACCGACCGGTCGCTGCGCGCCCTCGACCGGTCGGCCTAAGGCGGATTCGGGCGGCCGGGGGACACCGGCCGCCCGTATACCGAGACCCCGAGACTTCCCCTCCCCTCACCGTCATACGGTGGGACGCAACACCTGCACCCAAGGAGAGAACCCAAAGTGGCCGAGCTGTTCTACGACGCCGACGCCGACCTGTCCATCATCCAGGGCCGCAAGGTCGCGGTCATCGGGTACGGCAGCCAGGGCCACGCCCACGCGCTGTCGCTCCGTGACTCGGGTGTCGACGTCCGCGTCGGTCTGCACGAGGGCTCCAAGTCCAAGGCCAAGGCCGAGGAGCAGGGTCTGCGCGTGGTGACCCCGGCCGAGGCCGCCGCCGAGGCCGACGTCATCATGATCCTCATCCCGGACCCGATCCAGGCCCAGGTCTACGAGGAGTCCATCGCCCCGAACCTCAACGACGGCGACGCGCTGTTCTTCGCGCACGGCTTCAACATCCGCTTCGGCTTCATCAAGCCCCCGGCCGGCGTGGACGTCGCCCTGGTCGCCCCGAAGGGCCCGGGCCACCTGGTCCGCCGCCAGTACGAGGAGGGCCGCGGCGTCCCCGCGATCGCCGCCGTCGAGCAGGACGCCACCGGCAACGCCTTCCCGCTCGCCCTGTCGTACGCCAAGGCCATCGGCGGCACCCGTGCCGGTGTCATCAAGACGACCTTCACCGAGGAGACCGAGACCGACCTGTTCGGCGAGCAGGCCGTGCTCTGCGGCGGCACCTCCGCCCTGGTCAAGGCCGGCTTCGAGACCCTGGTCGAGGCGGGCTACCAGCCGGAGATCGCCTACTTCGAGTGCCTGCACGAGCTGAAGCTGATCGTCGACCTCATGTACGAGGGCGGCCTGGAGAAGATGCGCTGGTCGGTCTCCGAGACCGCCGAGTGGGGCGACTACGTCACCGGCCCGCGCGTGATCACCGACGCCACCAAGGCCGAGATGAAGAAGGTCCTCGAGGAGATCCAGGACGGCACCTTCGCCCAGAACTGGATGGACGAGTACCACGGCGGTCTGAAGAAGTACAACGAGTACAAGAGCCAGGACTCCGAGCACCTGCTGGAGACCACCGGCAAGCAGTTGCGCAAGCTGATGAGCTGGGTCGACGAGGAGGCCTGAGCCTCATGAGGACGGGGCCGGAGCGCTGAGCTCCGGCCCGTTGTCCAACCCGTCCAGCCACGGACGGGTGATCCTTCCGCACAGGCGAAGTACGCACCTCGTGGCGCTACTACACTGCTGCACAACATACGCGTCAGGCCCACAGCGTCGTGCGTCTCCACGCGACTAGCCCCCTCCTCCGCCTGCGGCCGTCGGGACGGCCGTCCGCATGCATTGGACTTGTGAGGACTCACGTGAGCTCGAAACCTGTCGTACTCATCGCTGAAGAGCTGTCGCCCGCGACCGTGGACGCGCTTGGCCCGGACTTCGAGATCCGCCACTGCAACGGCGCCGACCGCGCCGAGCTGCTCCCGGCCATCGCCGACGTGGACGCGATCCTGATCCGCTCGGCCACCAAGGTCGACGCCGAGGCGATCGCCGCCGCGAACAAGCTGAAGGTCGTCGCACGAGCCGGCGTCGGCCTGGACAACGTGGACGTCTCCGCCGCCACCAAGGCCGGCGTGATGGTCGTCAACGCCCCGACCTCGAACATCGTGACCGCCGCCGAGCTGGCCTGCGGTCTCCTCGTGGCCACCGCCCGCCACATCCCGCAGGCCAACGCCGCGCTGAAGAACGGCGAGTGGAAGCGCAGCAAGTACACCGGTGTGGAACTGGCCGAGAAGACCCTCGGTGTCGTCGGCCTCGGCCGCATCGGCGCCCTCGTCGCCCAGCGCATGTCCGCCTTCGGCATGAAGGTCGTCGCCTACGACCCCTACATCCAGCCCGCGCGCGCCGCCCAGATGGGTGTGAAGGTGCTCTCGCTGGACGAGCTGCTCGAGGTCTCCGACTTCATCACGGTCCACCTGCCGAAGACCCCCGAGACGGTCGGTCTGATCGGCGACGAGGCGCTGCGCAAGGTCAAGCCGAGCGTGCGCATCGTCAACGCCGCGCGCGGCGGGATCGTCGACGAGGAGGCGCTGTACTCCGCCCTCAAGGAGGGCCGGGTCGCCGGTGCCGGCCTCGACGTGTACGCGAAGGAGCCCTGCACGGACTCCCCGCTGTTCGAGTTCGACCAGGTCGTCGCCACCCCGCACCTCGGCGCCTCCACCGACGAGGCGCAGGAGAAGGCCGGTATCGCCGTCGCCCGCTCGGTGCGCCTCGCGCTCGCCGGTGAGCTGGTCCCGGACGCGGTGAACGTCCAGGGCGGTGTCATCGCCGAAGACGTCAAGCCGGGCCTGCCGCTCGCCGAGCGCCTCGGCCGCATCTTCACCGCGCTCGCCGGTGAGGTCGCGGTCCGCCTCGACGTCGAGGTCTACGGCGAGATCACCCAGTACGACGTGAAGGTGCTGGAGCTGTCCGCGCTCAAGGGTGTCTTCGAGGACGTCGTCGACGAGACGGTCTCCTACGTCAACGCCCCGCTGTTCGCGCAGGAGCGCGGTGTCGAGGTGCGTCTGACGACCAGCTCGGAGTCCCCGGACCACCGCAACGTCGTGACCGTGCGCGGCACGCTCGGCACCGGCGAGGAGGTCTCCGTCTCCGGCACCCTGGCCGGCCCGAAGCACCTCCAGAAGATCGTCGCCGTCGGCGACTACGACGTGGACCTCGCGCTCGCCGACCACATGGTCGTCCTGCGCTACGAGGACCGTCCCGGCGTCGTCGGCACCGTCGGCCGCATCCTCGGCGAGGCGGGCATCAACATCGGTGGCATGCAGGTCGCCCGTGCCGCGGTCGGCGGCGAGGCGCTGGCCGTGCTGACCGTGGACGACACCGTGCCCTCCGCCGTGCTGTCCGAGCTGTCCGAGGAGATCGGCGCCACCTCGGCCCGGTCGGTCAACCTGGTCTGAGCCCTCACGAGGTGAGGAACGCCGGCCGGGGGGGGGGGGGGGGCGAGTCGCTCCTCTTCCGACCGTTTTTTTTCTTCCGTTTTCCCGTACCCCCCCCCACCCCTTACTGGCCCC
>NZ_JBVJGZ010000029.1:81785-111141 GCF_055587025.1 Streptomyces sp. NPDC048600
GGATGACCCTCGGGCCGGTTGGCCCATCAGTCCCCCCCTCCCCCCCCTTGGGCGGCCCAATCCCGGGCCGGGACCCGCACGGGTCCCGGCCCGGCCGGCGTTTCGCGTCGCGGGTCCTCTCCGGACCCGCCTCAGACGGCGGCCGGCTCCCGCTCCTCGGCCGGGGTCTCCCGCACGGTCACCCGCCGCAGGGTCACCGTCGCCAGCACGGCCGCCCCGGCCACCAGCACGGCCCCGCCGACCGCCGCCGCGTTCATGCCGCTGGTGAACGCCTCCCGGGCGGCCGTGGCCAGGCCGGGGAAGTCGTCGGCGACGGTCAGTGCCCCGCCCAGCGTCTCCCGCGCGGTCTCCGGCGCCGAGGCCGGGATCTCGTGGCGGTAGACGGCCGCGCCGATGGAGCCGAGGACCGCCATGCCCAGCGCGCCACCGAACTCCGCGCCCGTCTCCAGCAGGGAGGAGGCGGAGCCGGCCTTCTCCATCGGGGCGGCGCTCAGGGCCAGATCCGTGATCAGGGACATCACCACGACACAGCCGGCGGCGAGCACCGCGCAGGCGGTCAGCAGCAGCGCCAGCGAGTCGGTCCCGGCCAGCGTCAGCAGTCCGAAGCCGCAGCCGGTGACGGCGAAGCCGGAGCCCACGACATAGGCGCGGTTGACGCCCTTCTGCACCAGCAGGGCGGCGATCGGCGCCGCCGCTCCGATCGGCACCGAGGGCAGCAGGCCCCACAGCGCCGCCTCCAGCGCGCTCTTGCCGAGCACCGACTGGAGGTACTGCGTGGTGAAGTACGCCGAGCCCATGATGGCCAGCGCGGCGATCAGGTTCAGCACGACGGCCGGCGTGAAGCCGCGGCCGCGCAGCAGCGCCGGGTCGATCATCGGCGAGGCGGCGGTGCGCTGGCGCTGGACGAAGAGGGCGGCGAAGAGCAGGCCGGCAGTGACGCACACGACGGAGCGGGTGTTCCAGCCGACGCCCGCGAACAGCTTCAGGCCGTAGATCACGGGCAGCAGCGCGGCCATCGACAGCGGGACGCTCAGCCAGTCGAAGCGGCCGGGGGAGGGGTCCCTGGACTCCGGCAGCAGCATCGGGCCGAGGACCAGGAGCAGGGCCATCGCGGGCAGGTTGACCAGGAAGACCGAACCCCACCAGAAGTACTCGACCAGCAGTCCGCTCATCACCGAGCCGAGCGCGATGCCGCCCGTCATCACGCCGGACCACACGCCGATGGCCTTGGCGCGCTGCCCCGGGTCGGTGAACATCGTGCGCACCAGGGCCATGGTCGACGGCATCAGGGTCGCGCCGGCGATGCCGAGCACCGCGCGGGCCGCGATCAGGGTCTCGGCGCTGTTCGCGTAGGCGGCGACCAGTGAGGCGGCGCCGAAGGCGACCGCGCCCGTCAGCAGCAGCCGGCGGCGCCCGATCCGGTCGCCGAGCGAGCCCATCGTCATCAGCAGGCCCGCCAGCACGAAGCCGTAGATGTCGAAGATCCACAGCTGCTGGATGGCGGTGGGTGCGAGGTCCGCGCTGATCGAGGGGATCGCGAAGTAGAGCACCGAGACATCCATCGAGACCAGCAGCAGCGGCAGCATCAGCACGGCGAGGGCGGTCCATTCGCGGCGCCCGGCCCGGGAGTTCGGGGAGGCGGTGGTGCTCGTCGGATTCGTCATGCCCAGAAACGTACAGCCGTCTTAAACGGTTGTCTAGAACGATTGTGTAAGTCATCTGTATGGGACGGCTGTATGGATCCGGCGGTAGGGTGACGCCCATGGGACACCGTGAGGATCTGCTCGAGGGCGCCAAGCGCTGCCTGCTGGAGAAGGGGTTCGCGCGGACCACAGCGCGCGACATCGTCAAGGAGTCGGGCACCAATCTGGCCTCGATCGGCTACCACTACGGCTCCAAGGATGCCCTCCTCGCCCAGGCCTACGTCGAGCTCGTCGAGGGAATGTCGACCGCCTTTGAAGGCGGCGTGACCGAGGTCCGGGGCGCGCCGGGCTCGCCGGAGCGCTTCCAGGAGGTGTGGACGAACATCATCGGCACCATGCGCGAGTCCGGCTCGCTGTGGCGGCTCAGCGTGGAGATCGTCGCCATGGGCGACCAACTGCCCGAACTGCGCGGCCACTTGGCCCGCGCCCAGCGGGAGGCCGCGCGCGGCATAGTGGCCCTGTTCAGCGGCGTGCCCGAGGAGGAGGTCACGGAGGAGGCCGTGGACTCGACGGGCTACTTCTATCTGACCCTGATGATGGGCCTGTTGATGCAGTGGACCTTCGACCCGGAGACCGCGCCCGAGGCGGCCCAGCTCACCCGCGGGCTGCGCCAGGTGCTCGCCGGCTTCGAAGGAGCCTGAGGGAGCCCGGCCGGGCTCAAAGCCGCGCCGCCTTCAGGGTCATGTGCAGCAGCAGCCGGTCCTCCCCGTCGTCGAGGTCCAGGCCCGTGAGCGCCTCCACCCGGGAGAGCCGGTAGTACAGGGTCTGCCGGTGGATGCCGAGGGCGGCGGCCGTGCGGGCGGCCTGGCCGGCGTTGTCCAGATAGGTCTCCGCCGTGCGGGCCAGCTCCCGCTGGGCGGGGGAGAGGAGCGGGGCCACCGAGGCGTCCCGGCCGGCCTCCGCGGGCAGCGCCGTCAGCAGCCGGTACGGCCCGATGCCGGCCCACTCGGCCACCGGGCCCAGGCGCGGTTCCGCCAGCACCGCCCGGGCCGCCGCCGAGGCCTCCTGCCAGGACGCGGCCAGGCCCGACAGGTCCGCGCGGGGCTCACCGATCCCGGCCGCCGTACGGGCCCCCTCCGGCAGCAGCCGCTGCGCCGCCGCCTGCGCCGGGACGTGCACGTCCGCCGAGCGCAGCCGGACCAGGACGGTCAGACAGTGCTCCGCGGTGCCCCACGGGAGGGTGCACAGGGCCGTCGCGTGCGGCACCGTGCGCGCCGACGGCGCGTCGTCCGGGTCGGCCGACGGCCAGGGCGCGACACAGAGCACCGCGTGCGGCCCCTCGCCCCGCGGCCCCAGCGCCGTGCGCAGCGCGGCCACCGCCATGTCCTGCTGCCAGCCCCGCTCCGCGGTGAGCACCGCCCGGAACTCCCGTGTCAGATCCGCCCCGTGCTGCGCCTCGTCCGCGAGCAGCGCGCCGATCCGGGCGGTCACCTGCATGGCGGCCGCCAGCTGGGCGTCCGTGGGTCCCGGGTCGTCGTCCAGCAGCCAGACATAGCCGAGCACCACGGACCGGTGGCGCACCGGGAGGCAGATCCGCCCCCGGTAGACGCCCGCCTCCGGCGTCGGCGGGATGCGCACCGGGCCGGTCGCCCGTGTGATGCCGAAGCCCTCGAACCACTCCCGCACCGCCGCCGTGGAGCGCCGGGTCAGGATCGACCGGGTGCGGACCGGGTCCAGGGCCGACGGATCGAGGGCGTCCTCGCTGTCGTAGGTCCCGAAGGCGATCAGTTCGAAGTCCCGGTTCTCCAGCGTCGCGGGCGCGCCGAGGAGCTCGGAGATCTCGTCGACGAGCTCCTGGTAGTCACCCTTGAATTCCGGCGTCACCCAGGCATTCTGCCTCACGTCCGAGGTCTCTTCATACATCTGTCTGAGATCTGTGGCAGGGATGCGTGACAGCTGTCGATGGCCGACGATCGGAGAGATCCTTAGGTTTCACGGTGGTTCTCCGTGCCGTACCCGACTCGTAGGGATGCGGCCCGTTTCAGCTGTTCTGTGGAGGTGCCCCGTGCTGGGTCCCGTGATTCTCGCCGCGTCGCGCAGCGACCGGATGCGACGCCTGATCTCGGCGGCCCCGGTCACCAAGCAGGTCGTCGACCGGTTCATCCCCGGCGAGACCGTGGCCGACATCGTCCCGATCGTCTCGGAGCTCACGGCCAAGGGCCTGGAGCTGACCATGGACGTCGTCGGCGAGGACATCACCACCCCGGAGCAGGCCACCGCCGCCCGGGACGCCTACCTGGAGCTGATCGAGCGCCTGAAGGGCCTCGACCTCGGTGAGCGCGTCGAGATGTCCGTGAAGCTGTCCATGTTCGGCCAGGCGCTGGAGGGCGGCCACGAACTGGCCCTCGCCAACGTCCGCCCGGTCGTCGAGGCCGCCGCCGCGATCGGCACCACGGTCACCCTGGACGCCGAGGACCACACCACCCTCGACTCGATGTTCGCCATCCACGAGGAGCTGCGGAAGGACTACCCGCAGACCGGCTGCGTCATCCAGGCCTACCTCTTCCGCACCGAGGCCGACGCCCGCAGGCTCGCCGGCAACGGCAGCCGCGTGCGCATCGTCAAGGGCGCCTACAAGGAGCCCGCCGAGGTCGCGTACCAGAGCAAGCAGGAGATCGACAAGGCGTACGTCCGCATCCTGAAGACCCTGATGGACGGCGAGGGCTACCCGATGATCGGGTCCCACGACCCGCGCCTGATCTCCATCGGCCAGGAACTCGCCCGCAAGGCCGGACGCAAGCTCGACGAGTACGAGTTCCAGATGCTCTACGGCATCCGCAGCGACGAGCACCTGCGGCTGGCCGCGGAGGGCCACCGCATGCGCGTCTACACCGCCTACGGCACCGACTGGTACGGCTACTTCATGCGCCGCCTCGCCGAGAAGCCCGCGAACCTGCGGTTCTTCTTGCGCTCCATGGTCAGCAAGGGCTGAGCCCACCACCCGCTCACGTACAAGGAGTTACGGATCTCATGGACGCTGTGACCCAGGTCCCCACCCCCGTCAACGAGCCGGTGCACGGCTACGCCCCCGGCTCTCCCGAGCGCGCCCGCCTGGAGGTCAAGCTCAAGGAGCTGGCCGAGAACCCGATCGACCTGCCGATGACCATCGGCGGCGAGCAGCGGATGGGCGGCGGCGAGCTCTTCCAGGTCGTGCAGCCGCACAACCACAAGGCCGTCCTCGGCACCTACCGCAACGCCACGCAGGCGGACGCGCAGGACGCCATCGACGCTGCCCTCGCCGCCGCCCCGGCCTGGCGCGCGATGGCCTTCGACGACCGCGCGGCGATCATCCTGCGCGCCGCCGAGCTGCTGGCCGGCCCCTGGCGCGAGACGCTGGCCGCCTCCACCATGCTCGGCCAGTCCAAGACCGCCCAGCAGGCCGAGATCGACACCCCGTGCGAGCTCGTCGACTTCTGGCGCTTCAACGTGGCATACGCCCGCCAGATCCTGGCCGAGCAGCCCCCGGCCAACTCCCCGGGCGTGTGGAACCGGCTGGACCACCGCCCGCTGGAGGGCTTCGTCTACGCGATCACGCCGTTCAACTTCACGGCCATCGCGGGCAACCTGCCGACCGCCCCGGCCCTGATGGGCAACGTGGTCGTCTGGAAGCCGTCCCCGACCCAGACCCACGCCGCCGTGCTGCTGATGCGGCTGCTGGAGGAGGCGGGCCTGCCCAAGGGCGTCATCAACCTCGTCACCGGCGACGGCATCGAGGTCTCCAAGGTCGCCCTTGAGCACCGCGACCTCGCGGGCATCCACTTCACCGGCTCGACCAAGACCTTCCAGTACCTGTGGAAGACGGTCGGCCAGAACATCGAGAAGTACCGCTCCTACCCGCGTCTGGTCGGCGAGACCGGCGGCAAGGACTTCGTCGTCGCCCACCCCTCGGCCGACCGCGCGGTCCTGAAGACGGCCCTCACCCGTGGCTCCTTCGAGTACCAGGGCCAGAAGTGCAGCGCGTCCTCGCGTGCGTACATCCCGGCGTCGATCTGGAACTCCGGCTTCAAGGAGGAGTTCGCCGCCGAGGTCGACTACCTCACCATGGGTGACGTCACCGACCTGTCGAACTTCATCGGCGCCGTCATCGACGACCGCTCCTTCGCCAAGAACAAGGCCGCGATCGACCGCGCGAAGCAGGACCCGACCTGCACGATCGTCGCGGGCGGCTCCTACGACGACTCGGTCGGCTACTTCGTCCGCCCGACCGTCATCGAGTGCACCGACCCGGAGAACGAGGTCTTCACGACCGAGTACTTCGGCCCGATCCTCGCCGTGCACGTCTACGAGGACGACCAGTACGACGAGATGCTGACCCAGATGGAGTCCGCGTCCGACTACGCCCTCACCGGCTCGGTCATCTCCGGCGACCGCGCGGCGGCCGCGTACACGATGGAGAAGCTGCGCTACGCCGCGGGCAACTTCTACATCAACGACAAGTCGACCGGCGCCGTCGTCGGTCAGCAGCCCTTCGGCGGCGGCCGTGCCTCCGGCACCAACGACAAGGCCGGTGCCCCGCAGAACCTGATGCGCTGGACGCTGACCCGCGCCATCAAGGAGACGCTGGTCGCGCCGACCGACTACACCTACCCGCACATGGGCTGACACCCCGCCCGCCGCGCCCCGCGCGCGGCACCATGAACTCCGCCCCCGCTCCGGATCCCCCTCCGGACCGGGGGCGGTGTCATACCCGGGACCGGGCCGTCACGCACCGGGCCGACGCGGCGCCGCCCGCCGTCCCGGCGGGGCCGTCAGAAGGAGAAGTGCTTGGCCATGGCCAGCCCCTCCCGGGCAGCCCTGACATAGGTGTCGCGCAGATCCGTGTAGTACTCGGAGAGCATCTCCGCGACCTTCTCCTCCGGCCACGCCCAGGACGCGGCCAGCGCGGGCCCGCTCGCGGCCCACAGCCGCGCGAAGTCCGTGGTCCGCGCGAACTCCGCCGCCGTACGCACCTCGTCGGGTGTGAGCAGCACATACGCGTCCGGGTCCTCCGGGTGGTCCACGGGCCGCCCGCCGAATATGAGCAGCGAGGCGGGCAGCCAGGGCCCGGTGTCGTGCTTCTCGGCGCCGCAGACGAGATGGTCCAGCGCGAAGAAGGCCTTCTCGATCACCATCTCGATGTCGTCCGGGGACTCCTCGTCGCTGTCCCAGGACGCGCGGAAGAGCGCTTCGAGCCGGACGCCGTCCTCGTACGGTTCCGCCTCGGGGACGGCGATCAGATGCAGGTGGTAGCCCATGCGATCACGATAGGGGCGGCCACTGACAACACCCCTCAGCCGGGCATTTCCGTGCGCTCCCACCACTCGTAGACGGGGAGGCTGCCCGCGGGGGTGTCCGCCGTGCGCGAGGTCGGGCGGAAGTGCTCGTAGCCGTTGCGGAGCTCGATCTTCACATCGGGGCCTGGGGTCGGTACCGGGACGATCCGCTCGGGGAGGTCGTCCGGGCCGCCTTCGAGAAACACCTTGTCCGTGTCGTTCATGAGGTCACCTGTTCCCCTCGCGGCAGCCGCATGTCGGGCACCGCGCGGAGGATCAGCCGTGTGGGGGATTCCCCGCAGGGCCGCGGCCGGGGGCCGGGCCGGCGCCCTCACCCCTCCACGTTCCGGCCGAGGAAGTCACGCATCAGGCCGGCGATCTGTGCCGCGTGCGTCTCCAGGGCGAAGTGGCCGGTCGGGAGCAGATGGATCTCGGCCTTCGGCAGGTCCCGCTGGAAGGCGAGGGCGCCGGCCGGGACGAAGATCTGGTCGTGGCCGCCCCAGACCGCGAGCAGCGGCACCTGGGTCTCGCGGAAGTACGCGTGGAAGGCCGGGTACAGGGCGAAGTTGGAGCCGTAGTCGGAGATCAGGTCGAGCTGTATCTCGGCCTGGCCGGGGCGGGCCACCTCGGCGGCGTCCCGCTCGTAGGCGTCCGGGCTGACCAGGTCGTGCTGGTCCTCCGGGACGCCGTGCAGGTACTGCCACCTGACGCCGTCGAGGGTGTAGATCTCCCGCACGGCCGCTTCGGTCCGCGGGGTCCGCTCGGCGATCAGCGCCAGTACCGGCGCCCAGGCCTCGGCGCCGAGACCGTCCTCGTAGGCGTTGCCGTTCTGCGTGACGATCGCGGTGACCCGGTCGGGGTGGGCCAGGGCGAGACGCAGGCCGATCGGGGCGCCGTAGTCCTGGATGTACAGCGCGTACCGCTTCAGGCCCAGCTGCTCGGTGAACTCGTCCGTGACCGCGGCGAGTTCGTCGAAGGTGTAGCCGAACTCCGCTGCGGACGGCGTCGCCGAGCGGCCGAAGCCGAGGTGGTCCGGGGCGATCACCCGGTAGCGGTCGGCGAGCAGCGGGATCAGGTCGCGGAACATGTGCGAGCTGCTGGGGAAGCCGTGCAGCAGCAGAAGCACGGGCGCGTCCTCGGGCCCCGCCTCGCGGTAGTGGATCTCGTGCCCGCGGACGGTCGTGGAGCGATGGTGAACCCGGTGAGTGGTCATGACGGCATCCTGACCCACCTTCACCTAACCGGTCAAGAGGCTTATAACGGTTAGGGCGAAGATCGAGTGTGCTAGGAACGGTGGCGTGAGACTGACAAGCGAACGCGCCGACGCGCGTACCTGGGCGGAGGAGCAGCTCGCGGAGCTGTTCGGCGAGGGATTCCCGGAGTTCATCACCGCGGACCGGACGGTGAAGCGGTACATAGGCCGGGTCAGGGAGTACTTCGCGGAGTTCGATCTGCTGCTCGTCGACGAGCGGGACGTCCCCGTCGCGGGCGGCTGGGGCGTGCCACTGCGCTGGGACGGCACGGTCGGCGACCTGCCCGGCGGCTACACCGACGCCCTCGCGCGGGCCGTCGAGGGGCGTGAACAGGGCCTGGAACCCGACACGTTCGTGATCTGCGGGGCCGTCGTCACCCCCTTGCTCAAGGGGCGGGGGCTCGGCGGGGAGGCGCTCCTGGCACTGCGCCGGGCCGCGGAGGGGGCCGGGCTCACCCGGGTCCTCGCGCCCGTGCGCCCGACCGCGAAGGAGCAGTACGCGATCACGCCGATCGAGAGGTTCATGGACCGGCGCCGCGACGACGGCACCCACCTCGACCCCTGGATCCGCACCCATGAACGCCTCGGCGCCGAGATCCTCGCCGCCGCGCCCGCGTCGCAGACGATGACCGGCACGGTCGCCGAGTGGGAGAAGTGGACCGGCCTGAGGCTGCCGATCTCCGGCGAGTACGTCATCCCCGGCGGACTGAGCCTCCTGCGCGTCGACCGGAACGCCGACAGCGGGGTGTACCACGAGCCCAACGTCTGGATGCGGCACGCCTGATATTCACGGGCGCGGGGCCGGGGCCCGGCCGATACTGACGCGGTGACCCTGCGCACCGCACACACCAGCGATCTGACCCCCGCCGAACTCCTCGCCGTGCGCGGCATGTTGTACGACGCCTTCGAGGGCGATCTCGGCGACGAGGACTGGGAGCACACGCTCGGCGGCATGCACGCCCTGGTGCACGACGAGCACGGGCTCGCCGCGCACGGCGCGGTGGTCATGCGCCGCGTCCGGCTCGGCAGGCGCTGGCTGCGGACCGGGTACGTCGAGGGTGTCGCGGTACGGCGGGACGTGCGCCGCACCGGTCTCGGCGGCCGGGTCATGGACGCGCTGGAGGGCGTCATCACCCGCGCCTACGACCTGGGCGCCCTGTCCGCGAGCGACGAGGGCGCCCTGCTGTACGAGAGCCGGGGCTGGCGGGCCTGGTCCGGCCGGGCCCACGCGCTGAGCCCCGACGGCCCGCTCCGGCTGCGCGACGAGGAGGGCTCCACCTACGTCTGGCCCGTACCCGTCGCCGCGGCCGACCCCGACGCCGTACTGCTCTTCGACTGGCGCGAGGGAGATGTGCTCTGACGGGGCGCCTTCCGCCGCGGCCTCCGCGTCGCCGTCCGGCAACCCCGCGCCGGGCATCCGGGAGAGGTGAAAGCGCAGGTGACCGAGGTCGCCGTCTCAGATAGTAGGAAGTCCGAGTAATTGTGGAGACAGAAGCGAGCTCCTCCCTTAGCTTTGTAGGAGCCGAACGACTCGCTCGATCAAGCGAATGGCGGTCGTGAGCCGGGCCCCGTGCAGGCAACCCCTGCGGCCAGTGCTCCCCGCCCTCTCCGGCGTCTCGAAACCCGCCCCCGTGCACTCCGGTATGTCCGAAGGAGTCGATTTCCCATGGTCGAGACGACCGTCCGCCGCCGAGTCCGTCACGTCTCCCGTCCGAGCGAGGCCGACCGCAAGCAGGCCGCCGCCGCCCTCCAGCGCGCCCTCGACCGCCGCGACAACGGCGGCTCGACCGGCCACTGAGCCGCCGGCCACCGAGCCTTTGCGCGCCCGGCCGCCGTGCCGGGCGCGTCCCCGACTCCGGGAGCCGCACCCGCAGGAGGAGCGGCGCGGACGTCCGTGACCCACGGGACGGGTCCCGGCGTCCGTGCCGCACCTCGCTGTCTCGGCGCCCGCGCCCCGGGCTCAGGCGTCCGCGCCTCGCGTCCCGGCGCCCGCGCCCCGGGCCTCAGCGTCCGCGGCGCACCTCGAAGTGGTCGATCCGCTGCCCCGTGTGGGTGCGGGCCGACACCGTCAGCCGCGGGGCCGTGCCGCCCTCCGCCTCCACCGAGAGGTAGGAGAAGCCCCGGAAGCGCACCCGGGACCACTCCACCGTCTCCGAGCTGGGCTGCCTCGACCGCGTCCAGTGGAAGGTCTCCAGGGACTCGGCGTCGTTCACCTGCCCCTCGTAGCTGTCCTTCGCCCCCACCGGGAAGCCGTACGGATCGCGGCCGCCTCCGCCGGCGGTGACGTACACCGTGCCGTCCCGCGACGGGTCGGTGGAGCCGCCGACCGGCACACGCCGGCCGACCGCGCCGTCCTTGATGGCGTCGGTGCGCTCGTAGACGTGGTTGTGCCCGTTGATCACCAGGTCCACCTGATGCCGCGCGAACAGCGGCAGCCAGGCCGCGCGCACCCCGCCGTCGGAGGCGTGCGCCGACGTGGAGTAGGCGCAGTGGTGGAAGTAGACGACCACGAAGTCGACCTCCTCCGCCGCTCGCAGCGCGCGCAGCGTGCGCTCCAGCCAGGCCGTCTGCCGGCCCTCGCTGTAGCCGAGGTTCGCCGGGATCTCGTACGACACGTCGTTGGCGTCCAGGGCGACCACCCCGACGTTGCCGTAGACGAAGGAGTAGACGCCCGGCGCCTGCCGCGGGTCGAAGCCGCTGTCCGGCAGCGAGAAGCGGGCGAGCTGGCCGCCGTAGCCGTCGGGGGAGTACCAGGCCTCCATGTCGTGGTTGCCGGTCGTCACCATCCAGGGAACGCCCTGCGCGACCGGCTCGTTCTGCCGGAAGAACTGGTCCCAGAACGCGGCGTCGTAGCCGTCCGCCGTGGTGCCCCGGCCGTTGGCGTTCGCGTAGCAGATGTCGCCCGCGTGCAGATGGAAGGCCGGCTTCTCGCGCAGCAGCTGCTGGTCGATGGCCGCCGCCCCGTCGCCCACGCCCTGGTCGCCGAACGCGGTGAAGACGAAGGACTCGGGCAGCGCGGGTGCCGTACGGAACGACGCGACCGAGGCGCGCAGCGCGGCGTCGGCCGGGTCGAGGCCCTCGTGCCCGACGCCGTAGTAGTAGGTCGTGCCCGGCAGCAGGTCGTCCAGCGCCGCGTGCAGGTAGTACTGCTCGACCTCCGGCCGTACGCCCTCCACGCCCGGGGTGTGCAGGGGGCGCAGCTCGGCGTCGATCCGCTGGCCGAGCGCGTCGGGGCGCGCGCCGAGCCGGACGTACGGCGCCCGCACCGCGGCCGGCACCTGCCAGGAGACGCGCATCTGGGTGCGCGGGTCCGCGCCGAAGGAGAGATGCCGGCCGAACGGCGTCACCGCGGCGCCGGGAGCCGCCGAGGTGGCGGAGGCCGGGGCGGTCGGGGTCGCCGTGCCGGCCGGGCGGTCGGCCGCGTCGGCGGCCGAGCAGCCGGTGAGCAGTCCGCTCGCGACCGCGCCCGCGGTCACCAGCGTGCGGCGCCGGGTCATCTTCGCGCGCAGGTACTCGTGCTGCTCCGCCATGGTCATCCGGCTCGCGAGCGGCTCGGGAATGCCGAAGTCGGGTACGGCGGGTTCGGAGGATGTCCCCCTGGAAAATGCGGCCATGTCGATGAAGTTCCCAGCGGCTCGCGACACTGCTGCTACATACGGGTGAACGTGGTCCGACGAGATGGATTTCAGCCTGCCGGAGCATCCTCCGACCCACGTTCGAATGTCCAGATGGCGGACACTGTATGTCATTGAATGGGACGAAGAGTAGGGTGCCCGCATGTCTCGCAGCATCGATCTCGCAGTGATCCCCGGTGACGGCATCGGCCAGGAGGTAGTGGCCGAAGGTCTGAAGGTCCTCTCCGCCGTCCTCCCCGAGGACGTGAAGCTGGAGACCAAGGACTACGACTTCGGCGCCCGGCGCTACCACGCCACCGGTGAGACCCTCACCGACGCCGACCTCGACGCCCTCAAGCAGCACGACGCGATCCTGCTCGGCGCGATCGGCGACCCGTCGGTGCCGTCCGGCGTCCTGGAGCGCGGCTTCCTGCTCAAGCTCCGCTTCGCCTTCGACCACCACGTCAACCTGCGTCCCTCCAAGCTCCTCCCCGGCGTCGCCACCCCGCTCGCCGGCCAGCCGGAGATCGACTTCGTCGTCGTCCGTGAGGGCACCGAGGGCCCGTACACCGGCAACGGCGGCACCATCCGCAAGGGCACCGAGCACGAGGTCGCCACCGAGGTGTCCGTGAACACCGCGTTCGGTGTCGAGCGGGTCGTCCGTGACGCGTTCGCCCGCGCCCAGGCCCGCCCCCGCAAGAAGCTGGCGCTGATCCACAAGAACAACGTGCTGACCTTCGCCGGTCACCTGTGGACGAACATCTTCAACAAGGTGGCCGAGGAGTTCCCCGAGGTCACCACCGAGTACATGCACGTCGACGCGGCGACCATCTACCTGGTCACCCAGCCCGAGCGGTTCGACGTCATCGTCACCGACAACCTCTTCGGCGACATCGTCACCGACCTCGCCGCGGCCGTCTCCGGCGGCATCGGCGTGGCCGCCTCCGGCAACATCAACCCCTCCGGCGAGTTCCCGTCCATGTTCGAGCCGGTCCACGGCTCGGCCCCGGACATCGCCGGCCAGGGCAAGGCCGACCCGACCGCCACGGTCCTGTCGGTCGCCCTGCTGCTGCGCCACCTCGGCCACGACGCCGAGGCCGCCCGGATCGAGGAGGCCGTCGCCTCCGACCTCGCCGAGCGTGTCGGCAGGCCGGCCCGGAGCACCAGCGAGATCGGCGACGCCCTCGCCGTACGAGTAACCGGCTGACCCCGGCACTCGACACCACAGCGAAGTCGAAGCCGCCGGGCCGCATCCGCACCCGGCGGCTTTCGCATGTCCCCGTCGGCTGCCACCATCAACCCTTGGGCAGCACTCACGCAGTTTTCTTCCACGGCGTCCCGCGCGCGATAATCGAACGCGGAGCCGCGGTATGCGGGAAAGCTCGGACGTCCTAGCAGTGGCCGGAAACGGCCGTACGGGCGTGAGGGCGGCCCGTCACCACAACCGGTGCTGCATTCCCGGGGGGTCGACCCCCGGACCCCCGGCCGAAAGACCGGTCGCCGCCCAGCCGTTTGCCAGGAAGCGAAGGACCCTACCGATGACGACGCCCACGATCGAGCTGAAGCCCTCCGCCCACCCGCTGTCCGCCGCGGAGCGCGAGGCGATCCTGGCCAACCCCGGGTTCGGCCGCCACTTCACCGATCACATGGTGATCATCAAGTGGACGGACGGCCGCGGCTGGCACGACGGCCAGCTCGTCCCGTACGCGCCGATCTCCCTCGACCCCGCCACGACCGTGCTGCACTACGCGCAGGAGATCTTCGAGGGGCTGAAGGCCTACCGCAGGCCCGACGGCTCGGTGGCCACCTTCCGCCCCGAGAAGAACGCCCTGCGCTTCCAGTCCTCCGCCCGCCGCCTGGGCATGCCCGAGCTCCCGGTCGAGACGTTCATCGAGGCCTGCGACGCGCTCGTGCGCCAGGACCGGTCCTGGGTGCCCGCGCACGGCGGCGAGGAGTCGCTGTACCTGCGGCCGTTCATGATCGCGACCGAGGTCGGCCTCGGCGTGAAGCCGGCCAACGAGTACCTCTTCCTGGTGATCGCCTCCCCGGCCGGCGCGTACTTCCCCGGCGGCGTGAAGCCCGTCTCCATCTGGGTCTCCCAGGACCGCGTCCGGGCCGTCCCCGGCGGCATGGGCGACGCCAAGACCGGCGGCAACTACGCGGCGTCCCTGCTCGCGCAGGCCGAGGCCGCGGCCAAGGGCTGCGACCAGGTCTGCTACCTCGACGCGGTCGAGCACACCTGGGTCGAGGAACTCGGCGGCATGAACCTGTACTTCGTGTACGGCGACCGCATCGTCACCCCCGCCCTCACCGGCTCCATCCTGGAGGGCGTCACCCGCGACTCCCTCCTCAGCGTCGCCCGCGACCTCGGCTACCGGGCGGAGGAGGGGCGCGTCTCCCTCGACCAGTGGCGGACCGACAGCGAGAACGGCTCGCTCACCGAGGTCTTCGCCTGCGGCACCGCCGCCGTCATCACTCCGGTCGGCACGGTGAAGACCGACGGCGCCGAGTGGCGCCAGGGCGACGGCCGGCCCGGCGAGGTCACGATGCGACTGCGCCAGGCGCTGCTCGACATCCAGCGCGGCAAGGCCGAGGACAAGCACGGCTGGATGCACCAGCTCGGCTAGTTCTCCGTCACCGTCAGGGCCGCCGCTTCGGACTTCGCGCCGACGGCGGCCCCGCCGCTGTCCCGGGCGCGCGTCGACAGCAGATACGCCGCGCCCCCGACCAGCCCCGACAGCAGGAAGCTGCAGTCCACGCCGCCGGTCAGCGACAGCAGCGGCCCCTCGTAGGAGGGCAGCGCCACCGCCAGCACGCCCACGAGGGCACCGAGCGCCCAGGACAGGGCCGCGGCGGGGTGCCAGCCGCCCCGGTACCAGTAGATCCCGCCCCGCGAGCGGCGGTTGAAGACCTGGAGGGCGTCGGCGTCGTACGCGCCGCGGCAACGGACGTGGCCGATCAGGGTGATGACCGCCCAGGGCGTGCCGATCGCGGTCAGCAGCAGCACGAACGACGTCATCGCCGACTGCGCCTCCCAGGCGAAGTGCCCGGCGAAGACACAGACCGTGGCGACCACCGCGACCGCGACGGTGGCACGGGCGCGGGACAGCCGCGGCAGGATGGCGTCCAGGTCGAGGCCCATGGAGTACAGCATCAGGCCCGCGTTGCCGACCGAACCGGCCGAGGCGGCCAGCAGCAGCGGCAGCAGGTACCAGGACGGGGCGGACTCGGCGAGCGGCCCGGCGTAGTCGAGCGCGGCGCGGGCGGCGTAGGACGTGAAGGTGCCGAAGAGCTGCGGCACCAGCAGGCCGAGGAACAGGCCGAGCCAGGTCGCGCGCAGGACCGTGCGCGAGGAGTGCCGGGCCGGTGAGATGTAACGGGTGTAGTCGCCCAGCAGGGTGATGAAGGCGACCGGGCCGGACAGACCCGCGGCCACCGCCGCCAGCAGCCAGGTCGGCCAGAAGCCGCCCAGCAGATAGCCGCCCGCCTCGGGCAGCGCGCCCGTGGTGAAGTCCGGGGCGTAGGCGATCACGCCGAGCAGCAGCAGGGCGGTCATGCCCACCGCCAGGACGCGGGACATGGCGAGCAGCACCCGGTAGCCGTAGACGGCTCCGGCGACCGTCGCCGCCGCGAGCAGGCCGTAGACCACGGTGTACGCCGTCCCGCTCTGCGGCAGGCCGAACAGCCGGCCCAGCACGGTGACCGTCACATCACCGCCGATCCACACGGTCAGGGCGGTGTAGCCGAGGGCGAGCAGCAGACCGACGACCGAGCCGATCAGCCGTCCGCGCACGCCGAACTGGGCGCCGGAGGAGGTCGAGAGGTTGGTGCCGGTGCGCAGCGAGATCAGGGCGAGCGGCGCGGTGAACGCGATGCCGACGACCGTACCGGCCACGATCGAGCTGACCGAGGCCCACCAGCCGAGCCCGAAGGAGGGCGGCAGCCAGCCGAAGACGATCACCCCCAGACACAGGTTCGACCCCAGCAGGATCGAGACGAGATCGCGCGGACCACTGGTGCGTTCCTCGTCGGGGATGGTGTCGACTCCGCGCTGTTCCATCGGCATGGCAGGTCTCCCTTGATCAGCCACCATGAGAGTTAGAGTGCCGTTCAATGTGACGTTCCCGAAGGTGGCACGTCAATGTTTCCGTCGCGAGAATCTGATGTTTAGAGTGTTGCTCTAACTGCTGGAAGGCAAGGAGGTGCCCGCGTCATGAGACTGACCCCCACGGAACGTGACCGGCTGCTGCTCTTCGGAGCCGCGGAACTGGCCCGTGCCCGCCGGGCCAGGGGCTTGCGGCTGAACGTGCCGGAGGCGACCGCGCTGATCGCGGACACCGTCTGCGAGGCCGCCCGCGACGGCAGACGGCTGGCCGAGGCGGTCGAGGCCGCCCGTTCGGTCCTGGGCCCGGACGACGTGCTGCCGGGTGTCGCCGACGTGGTCACCGAGGTGCACGTCGAGGCCGTCTTCGACGACGGCTCCCGGCTGGCGGTGGTCACCGACCCCCTGGGCGGGAGCCTCGGCGAGGGGGCTCCGGGCGCACTGCTGCCGGGGCCCGAGCACGCCGAGCCGGAACCGGCCGTCCGGCTGACCGTCACCAACACGGCGGCGGTGCCGGTGAGCGTGACCTCGCACTTCCATTTCTTCGAGGCCAACCCGCGCCTGGACTTCGACCGCGGCCGGGCCTACGGCATGCGGCTGGCGGTCCCCGCCGGGTCGTCGGTGCGCTTCGGTCCCGGCGAGAGCGCCGAGGTCGGGCTCGTCCCGATCGGCGGCGCGCGGATCGCGATCGGTTTCGCGGGCCTGGTCGACGGCCCGCTGGACGCGCCCGGCGCCCGGGAGGAGGCCCTGCGCAGGGCCGCCGCCTGCGGCTACCTCGGTGCCGCCGGAGAGGAGCCGGGCCGATGAGCCGCCCCGGAGGCCACCCCGCCGAGGCCCGCCGCCTCACCCCCCACGAGTACGCCGCCACCCACGGCCCGAGAGCCGGCGACCGCGTCCGCCTCGGCGACTCCGGCCTGGTGATCCGGGTCGAGTCGGACTCCCAGCAGCCGGGCGAGGAATTCCTGGCGGGCTTCGGCAAGACCGCCCGCGACGGACTGCACCTCAAGGCCGCCGCCGTCCGCGACACCTGCGACGTCGTGATCAGCAACGTCGTCGTCATCGACGCCGTTCAGGGCATCCGCAAGGTGTCCATCGGCATCCGCGAGGGCCGCATCTCCGCCATCGGCCGGGCCGGCAACCCCGACACCCTCGACGGCGTGGACGTCGTCGTCGGCACCGGCACCTCCATCGTCTCCGGCGAGGGCCTGATCGCCACCGCCGGAGCCGTCGACACCCATGTCCACCTGCTCTCCCCGCGCATCATGGAAGCCTCCCTCGCCTCCGGTGTCACCACGGTCATCGGCCAGGAGTTCGGCCCCGTGTGGGGCGTCGGCGTCAACTCCCCCTGGGCCCTGGGCCACGCGTTCGGCGCCTTCGACGCCTGGCCCGTCAACATCGGCTTCCTCGCCCGCGGCTCCTCCTCCCACCCCGCACCCCTGGTGGAGGCCCTCGCCGAGGGCGGCGCCTGCGGGTTCAAGGTCCACGAGGACATGGGCGCCCACGCCCGCGCCCTGGACACCGCCCTGCGCACCGCCGAGGACCACGACGTCCAGGTCGCCCTGCACAGCGACGGACTCAACGAATGCCTCTCCGTCGAGGACACCCTCAGCGTGCTGGACGGCCGCACCATCCACGCCTTCCACATCGAGGGCTGCGGCGGCGGCCACGTCCCCAACGTCCTGAAGATGGCCGGCGTCCCCAACGTCATCGGCTCCTCCACCAACCCCACCCTGCCCTTCGGCCGGGACGCCGTCGCCGAGCACTACGGCATGATCGTCTCCGTCCACGACCTCAAGACCGACCTGCCCGGCGACGCCGCCATGGCCCGCGACCGCATCCGCGCCTCCACCATGGGCGCCGAGGACGTCCTGCACGACCTCGGCGCGATCGGCATCACCTCCTCCGACGCCCAGGGCATGGGCCGCGCCGGCGAGACCGTCCGCCGCACCTTCGCCATGGCCGGGAAGATGAAGGCCGAACTCGGCGACCCCGGCACCGGCCACGACAACGAACGCGTCCTGCGCTACATCGCCAAACTCACCCTCAACCCGGCCGTCGCCCACGGCCTCGCCCACGAGGTCGGCTCCCTCGAAACCGGGAAACTCGCCGACATCGTCCTGTGGCGCCCCGAGTACTTCGGCGCCAAACCCCAACTCGTCCTCAAGGCCGGCTTCCCCGCCTACGGCGTCACCGGCGACCCCGGCGCGGCCACCGACACCTGCGAACCCCTCGTCCTGGGACCCCTGTTCGGCGCGCACGGCGCCGCCCCCGCCGAACTCTCCGTCGCCTTCGTCGCCCGCGCCGCCCTCGACCAGGGCCACGACACCCTCCCCACCCGCCGCCGCCGAGTCCCCGTCCGCCGCACCCGCGGCATCGGCCCCGCCGACCTGGTTCACAACACCCGCACCGGACACGTCGACGTCGACCAGCGCACCGGCCTCGTCACCCTCGACGGCGAACCCCTGCGCTCCCAAGCCGCCGACTCGGTCGCCCTCAACCGCCTCTACTTCCTCTAGGACCTCCGATGACCTACCGCATGCCCCCCGAGTGGGCTCCGCACGAACGCACCTGGATGGCCTGGCCCGGCCCCAACGCCACCTTCACCGACGACGAGGAGCTGACCCGGGCCCGTACGGCATGGGCGCAAGTCGCCCGCGCTGTACGGGCGTTCGAACCGGTCACGGTCGTGCACGGCCCGGGCCAGGCCGAGTCGGCCCGCGAACTGCTGGGCCCCGAGATCGAGTTGGTGGAACGCGACCTCGACGACGCCTGGATGCGGGACATCGGCCCGACCTTCGTCACGGACGAGCAGGGCGAACTGGCCGCCGTCGACTGGGTGTTCAACGGCTGGGGCGGCCAGGAGTGGGCCCGCTGGGAGCACGACGCCAAGATCGCCGCCCAGGTCGCGGACCTGGCCGGGGCACCCGTGCTGAGCAGCCCCCTGGTCAACGAGGGCGGAGCCATCCACGTCGACGGCGAAGGCACGGTCCTGCTCACCGAAACGGTCCAGCTCGGCGCCGGACGCAACCCCGGCTGGACCCGTGAACAGGCCGAGGCGGAGATCCACGCCAGGCTGGGCACCACCAAGGCGATCTGGCTCCCGCACGGCCTGGCCGGCGACTACGGCACGTACGGCACCCAGGGCCATGTCGACATCGTCGCCGCCTTCGCCCGGCCCGGCACCGTCCTGGTGCACACCCAGCAGGACCCGGCCCACCCGGACCACGCCCGCTCCCAGGAGTACCTGGAGATCCTGCGCGGCGAGACGGACGCCCGGGGCCGCGCCCTGGAGGTCGTCGAGGTCCCCGCGCCCACCGTCCTGAAGGACGAGCACGGCGACTGGGTCGACTACTCCTACATCAACCACTACCTCTGCAACGGCGGCGTCGTCCTGTGCGCCTTCGACGACCCGAACGACGAGGTGGCTGCCGCGATCCTCCGCGGCCTCTTCCCCGACCGCACGGTCACCCCGGTGGACGCCCGTACGATCTTCGCGGGCGGGGGAGGCATCCACTGCATCACCCAGCAACAGCCCAGGAGCCAGTGAGGGAGTCACGGATGGCCGGTGCGGCGCGCCCGCGGAAGAACGCACCGCCTCGTGAGGAGGTCCTGTCCGCCGCCATGGAGATGATCGCCGAGCGCGGTCTGGAGAAGCTCACCATGGCGGCCCTCGGCCGCGAGGTCGGCATGAGCAGCGGCCACCTCCTCTACTACTTCCACTCCAAGGACGAACTGCTGCTCCAGACCCTGGAGTGGAGCGAGAGCAGACTCGGCGACGAGAGACGCCGTCTGCTGGCCCGCCCCACGACGGCCCGCGAACGCCTGGACGCCTTCGTCGACCTCTACATCCCCGACGGCCACCGGGACCCGCACTGGACGCTGTGGCTGGAGGTCTGGAACCGCTCGCAGAACGCCGCCGACGACGCCCGCGAACGCCAGTCCGCCATCGAGGGCGTCTGGCACCGCGACCTGGTGGCCCTGCTGGCCGAGGGCATCTCGCGCGGCGAGTTCCGCACGGTCGACGCGGACCGCTTCGCCGCCCGCCTGCGCGCCCTGCTGGACGGCTTCTCCATCCACGTGGCCATCGGCCTGCGCGGCACGGACCGGGCGATGATCCTCGGCCATGTCCAGGACTTCCTGGGCGAGGGCCTGCTGCCATAGGCCGAAAGCAGCGCACCACCGGCGCACCCCGGCACAGCCGACGGACGACCGGGTCACCCGACGACGAACTGAGGGGGTTCGCATACTGAGACACCCCGGTCACACAGAGGCGCCCTGTGCCAAACTGCCCCCGTGCTCTCGTTCGCCATGATTATTGGCAGCAGGCGCGCCGGTCCGCAGTGACCGCTCCGTACGACCAGGTACGAGCGGACACCGTCGTCCTCGACCCGCGCGCAGACCTCTCGCACCCGCGAGGGGTTTTTCGCTTTTCTGGCCGACCCGCAGCCGGGGAGCACCAGCGCGAGGGACCATGGGGGGACGGTGGAGCCGGTCATTCCGGTAAGACCGAAGATCCACAACAGGAGCCTTGAGATCATGACCGAGACGGCAACCAGCGAACTCGACGACTCGTTCCACGTCTTCGACACCACCCTGCGCGACGGCGCCCAGCGCGAGGGCATCAACCTCACCGTCGCCGACAAGCTGGCCATCGCACGGCACCTGGACGAGTTCGGCGTGGGCTTCATCGAGGGCGGCTGGCCCGGCGCCAACCCGAGGGACACGGAGTTCTTCGCCCGCGCCCAGGAGGAGATCGCCTTCCGGAACGCCCAGCTGGTCGCCTTCGGTTCGACCCGCCGCGCCGGCGCCAAGGCCTCCGAGGACCCCCAGGTCAGGGCGCTGCTGGAGTCCGGCGCCCCGGTCATCACGCTGGTGGCGAAGTCCCACGACCGCCATGTGGAACTGGCCCTGCGCACCACGCTGGACGAGAACCTGGAGATGGTGCGGGACACCGTCTCCTTCCTCCGCTCGCAGGGCCGCCGGGTCTTCGTCGACTGCGAGCACTTCTTCGACGGCTACCGCGCCAACGCCGAGTACGCGAAGCAGGTCGTGCGCACGGCCTCGGAGGCCGGAGCGGACGTCGTCGTACTCTGCGACACCAACGGCGGCATGCTCCCCGCCCAGATCCAGGCCGTGGTGACGACCGTCCTCGCCGACACCGGTGCCCGCCTCGGCATCCACGCCCAGGACGACACGGGCTGCGCGGTCGCCAACACCCTCGCCGCCGTCGACGCGGGCGCCACGCACGTCCAGTGCACCGCCAACGGTTACGGCGAGCGCGTGGGCAACGCCAACCTCTTCCCGGTCGTCGCCGCGCTGGAACTGAAGTACGGCAAGCAGGTGCTGCCCGAGGGGCGGCTGCGCGAGATGACCCGCATCTCCCACGCCATCGCCGAGGTCGTCAACCTCACCCCCTCCACGCACCAGCCCTACGTCGGCGTCTCCGCCTTCGCGCACAAGGCCGGCCTGCACGCCTCCGCGATCAAGGTCGACCCCGACCTGTACCAGCACATCGACCCCGAGCAGGTCGGCAACACCATGCGCATGCTGGTGTCCGACATGGCGGGCCGCGCGTCCATCGAGCTCAAGGGCAAGGAACTGGGCGTGGACCTCGGCGGCGACCGCGAACTGGTCGGGCGGGTGGTCGAGCGCGTGAAGGAACGCGAACTCAAGGGCTACACCTACGAGGCGGCCGACGCCAGCTTCGAACTCCTCCTGCGCGCGGAGGCCCAGGGTGCGGCCCTGCGCTACTTCGAGGTCGAGTCCTGGCGGGCCATCGTCGAGGACCGGCCCGACGGTACCCACGCCAACGAGGCCACGGTCAAGCTCTGGGCCAAGGGGGAGCGTATCGTCGCCACCGCCGAGGGCAACGGCCCCGTCAACGCGCTCGACCGTGCGCTGCGGGTCGGCCTGGAGAAGATCTACCCCCAGCTCGCCAAGCTCGACCTCGTCGACTACAAGGTCCGCATCCTCGAGGGCGTCCACGGCACCCAGTCGACCACCCGCGTCCTCATCTCCACGACCGACGGCACGGGGGAGTGGTCGACCGTCGGCGTCGCCGAGAACGTCATCGCCGCGTCCTGGCAGGCCCTGGAGGACGCGTACACCTACGGCCTCCTCCGAGCAGGCGTCCACCCGGCCGAGTAGCCGCGGAGTGCCGCCCGGCGGTGGCTGAGGGGCGGGGCGGTGCGCAACTCGGCGCGACGAGGCCGCTGCGCCCATCCGTGCCGCCCCTAGCGGCACGCATGCCCGCAGCGGCGGCGGGAAGGCGCGTACGGCGCGGAGGGGCCACGGGCGGCGGCGTTGGTCGCCCGCGGCGGGGAGGGGACGGGGCGGGGGGTGTCCGCCCGCAGCGGCCGCCGTCGAACACCAGAACCCCCGCAAGCAGCCAGTCCGGCGGACCGAGGACGGATGCCCCCCGGCCCGGCCCCGCACCACAACCCCACGCAAGGCGCTACGCGCACCCCACCGGAGGCGAGCAGGCCGCCGCAGGCATGCCCCTCACCCCCCGCCCACGCAAGGCGCTACGCGCACCCCCACCGGAGGCGAGCAGGCCGCCGCAGGCATGCCCCTCACCCCCCGCCCACGCAAGGCGCTACGCGCACCCCCACCGGACGCGAGCAGGCCGCCGCAGGCACACGCCCCGCACCCCCCGCCGCGGTGAGTAAATGACGGGATGACGAAGCGGCCAAGCCTCACGCGTTCACTACCCGAATCGACAACACCCCAGAACCAGCCGCGAGTTACCCACGTACCAGTTCTGACGTGAAGTCTTGACGGCACCAAGGACGACCAGTTAACTCACGCCATGATCTAAGCCGTAAGCGCGAGGTGTGCCCTCAGCGTGAGGCACGCCGAGACGAGAGTCGAGGGACCGTTCCATGCGAAGAACCGCCCTGCTCGCCTGTGCCACCCTGCTCACCGGCCTCCTCCCCGTGGCGGCCCAGGCCGCCCAAGCCGCCGACGCCCCCACCCCGGTCCCCGTCGACCGCTTCGAAGGCGAAGTCCCCTTCGCCGAGCAGCCCGCCGGAGGCATCTTCACCTGGGGCAGCGACACCGACGACCGCCCGGCCCTGTCGCTCACCGCCCGACCGGACGCCCCGGAGGGCGAGAAGGTCCTCACCGGCGCCTACGACATCAGCGGCTGGGGCGGCTTCACCCATGACTTCGCGGCGGCCGAGCCCGCCCACGACTGGTCGGCCCACGAGGGCATCCGACTGTGGTGGGAAGGAAAGAACTCAGGCAAGCGCATCGTCCTCGAGCTGAAGGACGGCGGCGCCCACGGCGAGGCCTCCGAGCTCTGGACGACCTCGTTCACGGACGACTTCACCGGCTGGAAGCAGATCGAGCTTCCCTTCGCCCGGTTCACCTATCGCACGGACTACCAGCCCGTGGGCGGCATCGACCAGATCCTCGGCCTGACCGAGATGTGGGGCTACGCGGTCACCCTCCCCACAGGGTTCCAGGGCGAGTTCGCCATGGACGACGTCGAACTGTACGGAAAAGCGGACCAGTCCAGGCGTGTCTCCGTCACCGCCGACCCCGTCGTCACGCTCGACGAGGGCGGCACGGCCACGGTGAAGCTCACCCTCGGCACGTCGGGCGCCGCCCCCACCGACCAGCCGGTGACCGTCACCTACGAGACCGCGGGCGGCAGCGCCACGGCCGGCGAGGACTACACGCCCGTCCAGGGCACGGTCACGTTCCCGGCGGGCAGCCTCCCGGGCGACACCCGTTCGGTCAGCGTGGTCACCCGCAAGGACCGCGCCGCCGAGCACGCCGAGACGATCCCGCTGCGGCTCACGGTCGTCGGAGCCAAGGCCCCGGCCGAGAACCCGCAGGTCGTCGTGGACGCCCACGGGCTGCCGTATCTCGACCCGAAGCTCCCGGTGAAGAAGCGCGTGGCCGACCTGGTCGCCAGGATGTCCCTGGCGGAGAAGGCCGGGCAGATGACCCAGGCCGAGCGCGGCGCGATGGCCGACCCCGCCGACATCGCCGGCCAGGCGCTCGGCTCGCTGCTCTCCGGCGGGGGTTCCACACCCACGCCCAACACGGCCGCGGCCTGGGCGAAGATGATCGACGGGTTCCAGCTGCGCGCCCAGGCGACCCGCTTCCAGATCCCGCTGATCTACGGCGTGGACGCGGTGCACGGACACAACAACCTGTCCGGCGCCACCGTCATGCCGCACAACATCGGCCTCGGCGCGGCCCGAGACCCCGGACTCACGCAGCGCACGGGCTCGGTGACCGCGGCGGAGGTGCGCGCGACCGGCGTGCCCTGGGACTTCGCGCCCTGTCTCTGTGTGACCCGCGACGAACGCTGGGGCCGCTCCTACGAGTCCTTCGGTGAGGACCCGGCCCTCGTGAAGTCGATGGACACCGTCATCCAGGGCTTCCAGGGCCACCGCAGCGGCAAGGACCTGGACCGCGGCGACAAGGTGCTCGCCACGGCCAAGCACTTCGTCGGTGACGGCGGTACCGCCTACGGCTCCTCCACCACCGGCAGCTACACCACCGACCAGGGCGTCACCACGGTCACCCGCGGGGAGCTGGAGGCCGTCCATCTCAGCCCGTTCAAGGACGCGGTCGACCGGGGCGTCGGCACGGTCATGCCGTCGTACTCCTCGCTCGACGTGATCGGCGACGGGCGGGGCCCGGTCAAGATGCACGCCCGCGGTGACATGATCAACGGTGTCCTCAAGGACCGCCTCGGCTTCGACGGCTTCGTCATCAGCGACTGGAACGGCATCGACCAGATCCCGGGCGACCGCGCCTCCGACGTGCGTACGTCGGTCAACGCCGGCCTCGACATGATCATGGTGCCGTACGACTACAAGGAGTTCCGCACGACGCTGATCGACGAGGTGGTCGAGGGCCGCGTCCCGCAGGCCCGTGTCGACGACGCCGTCGCCCGCATCCTGACCCAGAAGTTCCGGCTGGGCCTGTTCGAGAAGCCGTACGCCGACACCGCGGGCGCCGCGGCCATCGGCTCGGCGGGACACCGTGCCGTCGCCCGTGAGGCGGTGGCCAAGTCCCAGGTGCTGCTGAAGAACGACCAGGGTCTGCTGCCGCTGAAGAAGAGCCAGAAGGTCTACGTGGCCGGGTCCAACGCCGACGACATCGGAAACCAGACGGGCGGCTGGACCATCACCTGGCAGGGCGCCTCCGGCGGCATCGCGCCCGGCACGACGGTCCTGGAGGGCCTGCGCGAGGCGGGCGGCGACATCACGTACTCCAAGGATGCCTCGGCCCCGACCTCGGGCCATGACGTCGGCGTGGTCGTGGTCGGCGAGACCCCGTACGCCGAGGGCGTCGGCGACGTCGGCAACGGACACGACCTGGAGCTGTCCGCGGCCGACAAGGGGGCGGTGGACAAGGTCTGCGCGGCGATGAAGTGCGCGGTGCTGATCGTCTCCGGGCGCCCGCAGCTCGTCGGCGACCGGCTCGGGGAGATCGACTCCCTGGTGGCCTCCTGGCTGCCGGGCACGGAGGGCTCCGGCGTCGCGGACGTGCTCTACGGCCGCCGTCCCTTCACCGGACAGCTCCCGGTGACCTGGCCGAAGTCCGAGGCACAGCTGCCGATCAACGTCGGCGACACCTCCTACGACCCGCAGTTCCCGTACGGCTGGGGCCTGACCACGCTCACCAAGGCGCCCGCAGGCGGCGAGGCGACGCTGAAGGCGCTCGGCGCGGCGGCCGGGGTCGCCGAGAAGGCGGGCGCCGACGCCACCGGCCGCGCGCTGGTCGGCAAGGCCAGGCTGCTCGTGCAGGAGAGGACGGGCAGGCACCTCACCGCCGCGTCGGCCAAGCCCTTCGCCGAGGCGGAACACCTGGTCCTGACGGGACGCTACGGCGCCGCAGTGGCGAAACTGACAGCCGCCTACCGGGCGGCGTGACCTGACCGACTCACCCCACCCACCGACTCACCCCACCCATCCCCCCACCCACCCAGAGGGCGGCGGGGTCAAAAAAGAGAAACAACGAGTCAAAAAAGAGTAACGAGAAATATGACCGGTTCGGGCTCCTTCGGGTAGCTTCGATGGTATGAAGGTCGCGCCATCGACCCGAGGTCCCGCCGGTCTGCTGATCGCGCTGGCGCTCGCCGTTCTGACTCTTCTGACGGCGGGCGCCTCGCCCGTCGGTGCCGCCACGGAGGTCACGAAGATCGCCGACGGCCTCCGCCAGAGCCCCGTCTTCGTGGAACCCTCCGCCGACGACCTGTTGCCGGACCCCGACGCGGCCGCGCTGCGCGAGAAGATCGAGGACGCCGACAAGCCGCTGTTCATCGCGGTCCTGCCCGCGGACCAGCCCACCGAGGACCTGTTCACGGACCTGCGGACCGCCACCGGGATCACCGGCCTCTACGCGATCCGCCTCGGCGACCGCTTCGACGCGCGCGCCGACTCCTCGGTCATGTCCGGGACCGCCGTGCGCAATCTCGTGAACAGCGTCCAGGACGTGGAGGACCCCGTCGCCCAGCTGAACGAGTTCACCGACCGGGCCGTCGCCAACATGGGCGGCTCCGCCCCGGCGAGCTGGAGCACCGGCGACGAGAGCGGGGCCACGGCCGGGACGCTCATCACCCTGGGCGCGGTCCTCGCCGCGGGCGGGGCTGGCGCGTTCGCCCTGGTCCGCCGCAACCGGCGGCGCCACGAGGAGGCCCAGCGGGCCGCGCTGGACAAGCTGCGGGTCGTCGTCGACGAGGACATCACCGCCTTCGGTGAGGAACTGGACCGGCTGGACTTCCACCCTGGCGAACCCGGCGCCGACGACGCGATGCGCACGGACTACGAGCACGGGCTGGACGCCTATGAGCAGGCCAAACGCCTGATGGACCAGGCCGCGAAACCGGAGGACGTGCGCCCGGTCACCCAGGCCCTGGACGACGGCCGCTTCTCCCTGGCCCGGCTGGCGGCCCGCCGCGAGGGCGCCCCGCTGCCGGAACGCCGGCCGCCCTGCTTCTTCGACCCGCGGCACGGCCTCTCGGTCGCGGACGAGCAGTGGACGCCCGCGACGGGCGCCACCCGCGACGTCCCGGTGTGCGCCGCCGACCGGGCCCGGCTCGCCGACGGCCTGGACCCCATGGTCCGCGAGGTGGAGACGGTCTCCGGCCGCCGCCCCTACTGGGACGCCGGTCCCGCCTACGGCCCCTGGGCCGGAGGCTACTTCGGCGGGGGCATCCTGCCCGGCCTCCTCATCGGCACCCTGCTGGGCAGCGCCATGGCCGCCCCGTCCTACGCCGCCGACTACGGCTCCGGCTACGGGGATTTCGGCGGCGGCTACGAGGGCGGCGACGTCTCGGGAGCCGACTTCGGCCCGGGCGACTTCGGCGGCGGTGACTACGGCGGCGGAGGCGGCGACTTCGGGGGCGGCTTCGGCGGGGGAGGGGACTTCGGCGGAGGCGGGTTCTGAGCCCCGTAGAGCCCTGTAGAACGGGCACAGGATCTGACCGTGACTCCGTAGAACTCGAACAGGATCTGGTCCCGCACAAGTAGGACAGAACCTGACCCAATACCCTCGTACGCTGCGGACATGAGCACCCAGGACGCCACCACCCTGCCCAGCGAGAGTTTCGAGACGCCCGCGGACCTCGACGCCTGGCTCGCCGGGCATCCGGCACCGCACCCCGGAATCTGGGTGAGGGTCGCCAAGAAGGGATCGGGCCTGAGGTCCGTCACCGCGGACGAGGTGAACGACGCGGCCCTGTGCCACGGCTGGATCACCGGACAGCGCCGGGCGCTCGACGCCGGCCGCTACCTCCAGCGCATCACCCCGCGCCGCCAGGGCAGCGTGTGGTCGATGGTCAACGTGCGCCGTGTGGCGGAGCTGACCGCCGACGGACGGATGCGCCCCGCGGGCCTCGCCGAGGTCGCGGCCGCACAGGCGGACGGACGCTGGGCCACGGCCTACGAGTCTCAGCGCAACGCGGACGTGCCGGAGGACCTGGCCCGCGCCCTGGCGGACAGCCCCCGGGCCGGGGCGGCCTTCGAACGGCTCGGCCGCACGGACCGCTACCAGGTCATGCTCGGTCTGCTCCAGGCCCGCACGCCGAAGACCCGGGCGGCCCGCCTGGCCGCTGCTGTGGAGCGCCTGGAACGCGACGCAACCTGAGCCGATCGCCGTGTTCCGCCCCGACCGTCCTCTCCCGCCCCGAGCGACGCCCGCAGCGCCGGGAACGCCCGGAACCCCGGAAACGCCGAGCGCCCGCCCTCGCGTGACGGAGGGCGGGCGCGCTCAGGATGCGGCGATGTCGCACGGCCGGGTTACGGACCCGGCGCCGGATCAGGCGTTCTTGATCGCGGAGATGTCGAAGTTCAGCTTGATCTTGTCGGACACCAGCACACCACCGGTCTCCAGCGCGGCGTTCCAGGTCAGGCCCCACTCGGAGCGCAGGATCTCGGCCTTCCCCTCGAAGCCGACACGCTCGTTGCCGAACGGGTCCTTGGCGGCGCCGTTGAACTCGAGGTCGATGGCGATCTCCTTGGTGGTGCCGAGGATCGAGAGGTCACCGGTGATGCGGTAGTCCTCGCCGCCCAGGGCCTCGGCCTTGGTGGAGCGGAACGTCATGACCGGGAACTCGTCGGTCCGGAAGAAGTCGGCGCTCTTGAGGTGGCCGTCGCGGTCCGCGTTGCCGGTGTCGATGCTCTCCATCTTGATGTCGATCGAGGCGGTCGAGCGGGCGGGGTCGGAACCGTCGAGGTGCAGCGCACCGGAGAAGTCGAGGAACTTGCCCTTCACGTTCGTCACCATCGCGTGCCGCGCCACGAAGCCGATCGTGGTGTGCGCGGCGTCGATCGAGTAGTCGCCGGTCAGCGCGGCGAGCTCCGGGTTCACGGGCCCGGTGGCGACGGCGGTGGTCTCGGTGGTGCTGTCCTTGCGGCCGAAGATGCCCATGATCTGCTCCTTGGGGGGACGGGCCGTGGCTCTGGTCGGAGCCGCGGAGTGATTCCGTTGAATGTTCAACGAGCTCAACACGGACGACCGTAGACCTATTCCGTTCAAAGTTCAACTTTCATGTCCGGTGTGTCGTCGAACCGGCCCCGGATGATCTACGGTGTGCTCCGTCGTCACTCCACGGATGGCACCGGTGATCGTGATTCTGGGCCGCCGCCCTCCCGCGATTTTTGTGGAACCTCCACAGGGCTGAGCCCCCTTGAGCAGTCGGAACGCTTACATGCGGCCATCGTTCTGTTCAGGGGTACCAGGAAAACGGGCCGGAGACTGTACGGAGTCGACGGCTCGCATTCCTTGGTGGGCTTCGTAAGGTCGCTACATGACCGTTTTGGAAGAGACGACGGGTGAGCCCACCGACGCGCGCGGACGGGTCGCCGAGCTGCACGAGATTCGTGCGCGGGCGCTGGCCGGTCCGGGTGAGAAGGCGACGGCCGCGCAGCACGCCAAGGGCAAGCTGACCGCCCGGGAGCGGATCGGGC